>NZ_JBBKBE010000002.1:0-273031 GCF_037890075.1 Mediterraneibacter sp. ICN-202921
TTTTCATCTTCATTTTTTTGATCACTTTTAGTCTTGTGAATTCTTCTCTTTCTTTTTCTTCTAACGCATTCGTGATAGTATATACCAATTGAGAGTACATAGGGATCGTGATATTTTGCAATGCGTTGGCACGTTTTTGTGTTTTTTTGATATTAGAGGCTAGCCGATAGGCTGCGTTTTCTACCATGGAAAGTTTAACGGTCAGATCTTTTACCTTGCGGAAAGCTTCCCTGGCAGTATCAATGGACTCGTGCGTTGTTCCAAAGGAATATGTGGGTGTCTTGTCATCAGGAATATATTTTACATGGGGAATTTCGGTACCCATGATACTTCTTGTCTGGATCGTGATCGAATTTTCAATGGGGACGGTGTAGGCGAGCTGATCGACCATGCTGATCCCATGTTCGATATTGGCACGCTGCAGACAGCGATAGGCATACGTAAATGTATTGTCGATCTCGTCCTGTATATTGCGTGCTTCATCGATCAGATCCATCAGTTCCCGGATGAGAATGTTCCGTTTTTTGTCCATCAGATCATACCCTTGCTTTGCAAGAGCAAGAGAGTTCTTTGCCAGCATGAGATTTCCTTTTGTGGGAAAGGTGCGTGGATCCATACAGCTCCTCCTTTCTTATTCTTCCATAGGATGATAATATTTCTGCAGGATTTTTGTATCTACCCGGTCTAATTCTTCTTTAGGCAGACGTCCCAGAAGTTTCCATCCCAGATCCAGAGTCTCCTCCATACTGCGGTTTTCCTCAGACCCCTGTCCGATATAATGTTCTTCAAAATCTTTTCCAAATTCCAGATATTTCTTGTCGATCGGGGAGAGCTCATCTTCACCGATGACAGAGGCCAGATTTCTTGCGTCGCCCACCTTGGCATAGGCAGAAAAGAGCTGATTCGCCAGATCTTGATGGTCTTCTCTTGTATAGCCCTCTCCAATGCCGTCTTTCATCAGACGAGAAAGGGAAGGCAGGATGTTGATCGGCGGATAGACAGACTGCCCATGTAAAGGTCTGTCTAATACGATCTGTCCTTCTGTGATATATCCAGTCAGATCAGGGATTGGATGTGTGATATCGTCGTTGGGCATAGTAAGGATCGGAAGTTGTGTGACAGAGCCGTCCACCCCCTGTACGATACCGGCACGCTCATAGATGGTTGCCAGCTCACTATATAAATAACCGGGGAATCCTTTACGGCTTGGAATCTCTCCTTTGGAGGAAGAGACCTCGCGCATGGCCTCCGCAAAAGAAGTCATATCCGTCAGAATGACCAATATATGCATGTTCTGTTCAAAAGCAAGGTATTCGGCGACGGTCAGCGCCACTTTAGGCGTAATGAGACGTTCTACGACCGGATCGTTGGCGAGATTTAAAAACATGGCGACATGGTCTGCTACGCCGCTTTCTTCAAATGTATGCCGGAAAAAGTCTGCTACGTCATGTTTGACTCCCATGGCGGCGAACACGATGGCAAACTGTTCGTCAGAATTTTCTCCCAGAGAGGCCTGCTTGACGATCTGCGCCGCAAGCTGATCGTGGGGAAGTCCGTTTCCGGAGAAAATCGGAAGCTTCTGTCCACGTATCAAGGTCGTCAGTCCATCAATAGCGGAGATACCTGTGTGGATATAGTTTCTGGGGTATTCTCGTTTTACCGGATTGAGCGGCAGTCCGTTTACATCTCGTTTTACAGTAGAGAGCAGAGGTCCCAGATCATCAATGGGCTGCCCGATCCCGTTGAAAGTACGGCCCAGCATATCCGGGGAGAGCGCAATCTCCATTGGATGCCCTGTAAGGCGGGTATGTGTGTTTTTCAAAGACATATTTTCAGAGCCTTCAAATACCTGGATGACGGCCCGGTCTTCATATACTTCGACGATACGTCCAATCTTGCGTTCTGTACCGTCTACGACAAATTCCACGATCTCGTCAAAAAAGGCGTCCTGTACGCCCTCAAGAGCAATGAGAGGACCATTGATACTGCTCAAGCCTAAATATTCGATTGACATATGCTGTATTCCTCCCTTCTGATCTATGCATTTTTCTCAAGGACCCGCTGATAAAAGGCGTCGATGTCACGGCGGTATCCGGCGAATAATTCTGGTCTGTCATTTGGCACGTCGTATTTGATGGCAATGACACGGTCAAAGATATTTTCTGCCTTCAAAACAGACATCGGATGTCCCATTGTGACAAGGGCACGAGCCTGTTTGTATAAATATAAGATGGTGTCCATCATCAGATACTGCTTTTCCATGGAGACACAGGTATCGTCTTTGTGGAAAGCGTTCTGCTGCAGGAAACCAAGACGGATGACACGTGCGATCTCCAATACCAGTTTCTGATCGTCAGGCAGGACATCGCTGCCGATGAGCTTGACGATCTCTAAGAGACTGCTCTCCTGGTTTAAAAGCGCCATGAGGCGATTGCGGTAATCTACGAACTTGGGGGAGACATTGTCCTGATACCAGTGGCTTAAGTCGTTTAAGTATTCACTGTAGCTTGTCAGCCAGTGGATGGCAGGAAAGTGCCTGGAATAGGCAAGGCTCTTATCTAGTCCCCAGAAACAACGCACGAAACGCTTAGTATTTTGTGTCACAGGTTCAGAAAAATCACCGCCCTGCGGAGAAACTGCCCCGATGATTGTCACAGAGCCATCCGTTCCATTTAAATTATGCATCATGCCGGCTCTTTCATAAAACGCAGAGAGACGGGAAGCCAGATAGGCAGGGAAGCCTTCTTCGGCAGGCATTTCTTCCAGACGTCCAGAAAGCTCACGCAAGGCTTCTGCCCAGCGGGAGGTAGAGTCTGCCATGATCGCTACGTCATAACCCATATCCCGATAATATTCCGCCAGGGTAAGTCCCGTATAGATGCTTGCTTCACGGGCAGCTACCGGCATATTGGAAGTATTGGCGATCAGGGTCGTCCTGTCCATCAGAGGATTACCAGTGCGCGGGTCGGTAAGCTGACTGAATTCTTCCAGCACCTGCGTCATTTCGTTGCCACGTTCTCCGCAGCCGATATAGATGATGATGTCCGCGTCTGCCCATTTGGCGATCTGATGCTGTGTCATCGTCTTTCCTGTTCCGAAACCGCCAGGGATAGCAGCAGTGCCGCCTTTGGCGATCGGGAACATGGTGTCGATGATACGCTGTCCCGTGATCAGCGGGA
Source organism: Mediterraneibacter sp. ICN-202921 (assembly GCF_037890075.1). Lineage (NCBI taxonomy): Bacteria > Bacillati > Bacillota > Clostridia > Lachnospirales > Lachnospiraceae > Mediterraneibacter > Mediterraneibacter sp. ICN-202921. The sequence goes on from NZ_JBBKBE010000002.1 coordinate 3,180, forward strand.
CAGAAGCAGGAAAACGGTGATGTGTAGGACGTGCGGTGCGGATCGGCCAATGCTGCGTCATGGAAAGTTCTTTTTTAGATCCGTCCTTTAATTCCAAAATAACCAACGTCTCTTCAATGGTATAGTCGCCATCGGGGACAACGGAATAAACAGTGCCTTCCGTATCCGGCGGAACCATACATTTATGCAGGATGGCGTGGGTTTCAGGCACCTCAGCGATAATATCGCCGCCGTGCAGGTACTGACCTTCTGTGACGGTCATATGCGCACGCCATCTTTTCTCTTTGTCCAGTGAATCTACGCTTACGCCGCGGGTGATAAACGCTCCCGCAGCTTCAGAAATACGCTCCAGCGGGCGTTCGATACCGTCAAAGATATTGTTCAGTATGCCGGGAGCGAGTGTTACGGAAACGGCGTTTCCGCTGGCGACGACTTCCTCACCGGGTTTCAGTCCGGTAGTTTCCTCATAGACCTGTATCGTCGTTCTGTCCTTATCCAGCGCGATAACCTCGCCGACCAACTTCTGACTGCCTACGTAGACCATTTCCGACATGCGAAAACCTGTATTTCCCTTCAGATAGATGACAGGTCCATTGATTCCATAAATGATTCCGGTTTTAAGCAATTCCGTCACCTCCTAAAAAGAGAAATGCGTCATATTCATTGCGCAGTTTTGTCTTAAAAGAATGATCGATCAAAATATTGCGCGCACGGATCACGGAGCGGACTCCGCCGATAAAATCCTCTGCGCTTATTGTCAGATGCAGTCCTGTCGCGTCCTCCAGATCGGAACGTTTTGTCTCATCAGAGGGATTGATATAGATAATGACAGGATCCTCGCCGGCAAAATTCTGGGCATGACGGATACATTTGATCAAATAATCCATATAACTTTCTGTCTTCATATAGTCATCGATCAGATTTTTGGCTTCCTCAAAGATCTTCTCTTTCAGGTCGAGCTGTATTTTTCCATACTGTCGTTTGATTTCCAATTGTGATTTGGCCATCGCCTGGTTTAACTGCTGGCGGGCGTTTGTCGTCTCGGCCTTGATGCGGGTCTGGGACTGGCGGATGGCTTCTTCTTTATGATCTTTTAATACTTTTTCCAGCGCCTCTTTGTAGGAGTCGATAATGGCATTGCCTTCACTTCTTGCCTGCTCCATAGAGGTGGCCTGTAAATGTGCGATTTTTTCTTCCAGAGTCAAGGGGGATCCCTCCTTTTGTTCAGAGCATTTTATAGTTTTAATCCGATCGCCTCGGTAATATAGGAGGTGATAAAGTCTTTTTTACGGCCGGTTCCGTGCCTGTCAGGGATTTCAACTAGGAGCGGGATCTTGCGTTCCAGACGGAATGTATCGATGATGTCGGGGAACTCGCGTCCGAATTTTTCAGTCAAAAGTACGATGCCGACAGTTTTGTCTGTCAGGACATCTTCCAGCGCTTTTCGGAGTTCTTCCCGCTCATGCACAACGACGCCGTCTACTCCTGCAAGTCTCATGCCTGTATAGGTATCGACATTATCACTGATCAAATACATTTTCATATTACAGGTTCCCCAGGATCATGAAGGAGATGATCAGTCCATAGAGGCAGACACCTTCTGCAAGACCTACGAAGATCAGGGATTTACCGAGTACAGAAGAGTCCTCACTGATTGCTCCTAATGCTGCGCTTGCTGCGCTTGCAACAGCAATACCGCCGCCGATACAGGATAAACCGGTAACCAGTGCGGCTGCGATATAGCCCATGCCTGTGGCGAAACCAGAGTCGGACGCAACGCCCTGGGCTGCCTGTACATCGCCTCCGAGCATCATGATGGAAGCCAGTGCAAAGGCACCAAAGAAGAAAAAGGCGTTGACTCCGATCGTACGTTTATAGCGTTTTTTGTTCTTTTCTCCGATCAGATAATATCCGAATGGGATGATGATACTTAAGATGAGAGCGATAATGAAGATGATTTTCGTTGTAATTGTCATGGTATGATCCTCCTATTTTTTATTTGTCTTTTTTGTATAAGGCTGAAATACTCTTCCGGTGCCCTTATAGAAGCGGCTGAACATTTCATAATATTCCAGACGCAGTACCTGGATGCCTACGATCAGCCCTTCCAGGCCGCATACGAATAAGTTCCCCAGTACGACGACGATCCAGTTAGGATTTCCTTCTTCCGCGCCGGCGAGCATAAGGACTACCTCCATGATGGCTGCGTGGCTGACGGCAAAGGCGCCGATACGGATGAAAGAAATGGTGTTGGAAAAATAACTTAATAAAGTTTCAAATAATTCAAAGAAACCTTCCACAATGAACATGGCTTTGCTTTCTTCCATTTTATCGGCCCGTTTTTGTATGATCCTTGCGAGCGGTTTCTTGAAAAAGATCAGCAGCAGTGGGACGCCAAACATGATTGCCATAACAATACCGGCAGGAAGGGGATGACCGGTCATAAACAGCGCGACCGTGGCGACCGCAGAGGCGTAAAACACAAAACCGGCGGCTCCATTCGCATCGAACCAGGCCCCCTCTACGTCATGACTTCTGATCGCATTGACAATATGGATGATCATGGAAACAAGGATGATCCCCATACCGAAAGCAACAGCTACGATAAATACAGTATTTAGTTTCCCCAGGAAAGGCAGGGTGGTCATATGGTCGATAGGCCGCAGCCACAACGCGGGCAGTACGTCTTCAAAACCGAAAATACTGCCGAACAGGAAACCGAAAATAGTGGAAAAAATACCGGCAGTTGCGATAATACCGGCCAGGGGTGCCTTCTTGAAGTAGAAGATCAGCCCGCCGCCGATCACAAGCAAAAGTCCTTGCCCTACGTCTCCGAACATAACGCCGAAGATAAAAGAGTAGGTCAGGCCTACAAATACGGTCGGATCCAGTTCGTTGGAAGCGGGAAGTCCGTACATCTGGATAAACATTTCAAAGGGCTTAAACAATTTAGGATTTTCCAGCTTTGTAGGCGGTTCCCCGAAATAGGTATCGTGATCGTCTTCTACGACGACAAATACTTTATCATCCTGTTTGATCTCTTCTAAAAATTTATCTACATCTTCTTCTGCCATCCAGCCGCATAGTATATAGTAATCTTCTTTTTTATCTTCTACACGGGCGGCAAGTTTTCGCACGTCGAAGTTGTTGGATAATTCCTCCAGGCGGTTTTTTGAGGCAACAAGCTGTGCTGCTCTCCCGGCAAGCATTTCTCCGGCGGTTTTATCTAAGTTTTCTGCTTCTAAGCGGATGTGGGCGATCTCACTGTCAAGAGACTGGTAAGCATTAGAGGGAGTCCCCTCGAATTCATCCGTTAGTTCAATACGCTCAAAGTGCAGAGAGCGGAATACGGCGTCCACTTTCTGGGCTTCTCCGGGAGAAACAAAATACGCTCCGTATACATAACTATCATCTCGTTCTCCTTCTACAAAAATCGCGCCTAAGTCGTCCATCAGATATTTGATCATTTTGTGGTAGTATTCCACAGCGATCCGGCCGAACCGATAGGAGATAAAACGGAAATTCAAGAGGCGATGCAGATCGCAGTCCAGTGGACGGAAAGGGGCGATCACCTGCTGCTTTGTACGAAGCTGTTCTATCTGTTTATTTAATTTTTCCTTTTTTTCCTGCAAAGACATGTAGTCTTCATTTGCCTGTCTTATGAGTTCAAACATATCGTTTAAGCCCAGAGAGCTGTCTGGCGTGACCTCGTCCGCATTGGGAAGAAGATCGACAAACTGGCTGGCTCTGTTGAGCGCGTCACGGTAAGGATTGATCTCCACAAAAGGGCGCAGATTGTCTACTGTCTTGAGCTCTGACAGTGCAGACTCCAGCTGGATCTCGTATCTGGAAAGATAGAGATCCGTTACGCGGTCTATATCAGCGCGCGGACCGGATATATTGATGAATTTCATTTTGACGATCATTGTATTCTACCTCCCACATATGCCAACGTTTCACCTGGGGACAAACTGTAGCGTATACATTCCATGGCGGTGGTCAGCTTATTTAGTTCTTCTTCTTTTAAGAAGAGATAGGTATTAATGGCAGCGATAGAGTAAGGATTTCTACGCCGGTCTATCAAATATAGACGATGAAGACATTCGTTATACATCTGCTCGATCGTAAGATTCTGTTTGAAATTATAATGCCTGGCATAAGAAGTTTTCTCCAATACCTGCATGAATTCTTCCAAAGAAGCTGTTTCAACGAGCTCTTTCATTTGAGCGACATGTATTTTGTACTGGATTGGGATCAGCATTAAATAAATATCTGCGGGCTGTATCTGGTAATATTTTTTTGCCCGGTATATCCATTGCAGATTTAACAAATCTATTTTCGAACCGCAGTCCTTTGTAAATAATTCTAAGTCGGCCTTTTTCAGTACTTTTTTTCGTTCTTTCCAGAGAGTGGAAAAATAGTACAGATCCAATGTTAATTCATAATCAAACAGGGAAATATGCTGGGATTCCTGTATTTTTTTCAAGGGAGCATAGTACTCTGTATCTTTAAGGTTTTCGATCAGTTCGTCCGTTGTGCGGGATGTGATCAATTTTTCAATAGAGATCTGTGAGTAGTGGTCAAAAAAGTTCTTCTTATAAAGTAGATCAAAAGGCTGCCGGTAATGATTGATGACGATCCGCAAACAGTAATTGATCAGATCGATCTCATAACGTTTCAGATAAAGTTTTAAAAAGCGACGCTGCGTCTGCCCGCAGAAACGATAGATCTTACTGTAATCGTGATAGAGTGACTGAACCAGGACTTTTTCAATATTGCCTCGGTGGAGTTTATCATCATCCAGCGCGCTCAAAACTTCGGCATAAGCGGAATGTTCCTTAAGATAAGAGACTACTTCAAGGACATTGCCAAGATTGGCGATTTCCTCAAATTGAGCCGGCGTTAAAAGCTTGGCCTCCATTGCTCGGATCTTTGTTACAATACCGCTGTAAGCTAATATATTTCCCATAGGCTACACCTCGGTAACTTTTTTTAATATTTCCTGTGCATATAAGGTATGCTTTTCTTCATATTCTTTTTGCAAAAGTTCGATAGCAGAACTGCTCGCACCGCTTTGAGACTCCAAAAGGCGGTTGGTATTCTTTTCCAGTTCAGAACGAATCTTATCTATCTGCGTTTGTGTCTTTGCTTCCAGCTGGGTATCAAAGGCTCGTCGCTTCTCGTCATACTCTTTGTCCAGAACCTCTTTTTGCGCTTCGGCATGTTCTACAATAGCGGAAGCAGTTTTTTCTATTTCCGTCAATTTGTTTACAATAGAGTCCATAACACCCCTCCTATTTGTTGAAAAATACTAATTGAATACTAATCTATTTTATCATACACCTTTTCTGAAAAAATGCAAGTTAAGGAAGTGTCAATTTTTTCAAAAAAGAACGCAAAAAAGAATGTGATATTTTTATGAAACCCCTTTGACCTTGCATGGGGGCTGTGCTATGTTATGATATAGGAAAAAATATATAAGATGAGTATTGGAAAAAGAGGGAAGTTTTTATACATAGTATAGTAAGGAGGCAGCATATGAGATTACGCAATATTCCCAGAGCAGAAGGAATGATCAGACTGCACAGGGCAGTGATACAAAGACCGGAAGCGCAGAAAGGCAGCTGGAGACAAGTATTTGGAAATAAGAATCCTATTTATATAGAAATCGGAATGGGCAAAGGGCAGTTTATTCTGGAGATGGCAAGACAACACCCGGAAGTGAATTTTGTCGGGATCGAAAGATATTCCAGCGTGCTTCTGCGGGCTATTGAAAAATTCGATACAGAAGAGTTTCAGTCGTTGGAAAATATCCGTTTTATCTGTATGGATGCAAGGAATGTGGAGGATGTGTTTGCGCCGCAAGAGGTTGAAAAGATCTATCTGAACTTTTCAGATCCATGGCCAAAGGCAAGACACGCGAAACGAAGGCTTACTTCTGTAGAATTTCTGAGAAGATATGAAGGAATCCTTGCAGACAAAGGTGAGGTAGAATTTAAGACAGACAATACACAGTTATTTAATTTTTCTTTGGAACAGGTCAAAGAAGCAGAATGGCTTCTGGTCAGGTATACGTATGACTTACATCATAATGAAGAAATGAACCAGGGAAATGTGATGACAGAATATGAAGAAAAATTTTCTGCGAAAGGGAATCCGATCAATAAACTGATCGCAATGAAGAAATAGACGCTGCAAGTTTCACATTTGCATACTTTATTCATATAGTAATATATATCAGTACCCGCATGAAGGGAGAGAAAATGCTGTGAGATGGAAGAAGAGCTGGAAGATCTGTATGCGGGAGAAAATGTATCGTATGCCGGGAATCAACAGGCGGCTGATGTGTATAAGATGTTCCTTTGATGAAGTGTACCGAATTTTAAATACCGGTTTTTGTCATGGGGAGGAAAAAGAAAAAAGATGTAGGTGAATAAAGTGAATGATAAGTTCCAAAGGAAAGAAAAGACAAAGATTCGGGTCACACAGGAGAATTACAGTCTTGAGGTACTGTCATCCGATCTGCCTGTCCTGGTGGAATTTTATGCATCCTGGTGTGGGAAATGCGCCATGATGCAGGCGATCGTGGAGCAGATCACGGAACAATATAAGGGTATCATAAAGGTATGCCAGATTGACATTGATGAGTCGCCGGCGATCGTATCACAGTTTGAGGTGACGGTAGTTCCCACTTTCGTGCTTTTTGTAGAAGGGAAACCAGTGGCAGCTGCCAGTGGAGTGATCGGGAAAGATAGAGTGGAAACGATGATAGAGGACTATAAATGAAAAGCAGAATTTCTGTGCTGGGATAGAAAACCTGGCACAGAGATGAAGAAAAAGGTCAAAAACCGGAAAAAATTGAAAAAACCTCTTGCAATACTGAAAAAACTGTTATATAATAACCCTTGCGTTATGAAAATAACAGATAAAATATTGCAGGACGCGCGATTAGCTCAGTTGGTAGAGCACCTGACTCTTAATCAGGGTGTCCAGGGTTCGAACCCCTGATCGCGCACTTAGAAATCACTGTTTTTGCGGACGTTGTGAGCCGCGGGGACGGTGGTTTTTTTGTGTGTTTTGCTTTTGGAGTTTGTTTTTAGCAGTGTTGGCGTACTGGGATAGTTGACTTTTTATTGTGGCGTATATTTGGAACTGTTATAATAGAGACGTGAAGAAAACGGTAAATTCAAATTTGACGAAGGAAGAATCGGAATTGATGGAGGTAAATAATTTGAAAAGATTGACAGCAATGATAGTTTTACCGCTTTTATACTAACTCTTATGCAGAAGATGGAATGGTAGTAGTACGAATTGGAAATGAATGGATAGAGTTCAAAGTGAAATAAATATCTGAATTTGAAGGAGGGATAGAAAATGGTCTTGTATTTTTCAGGCACTGGGAACAGTGCGTATATTGCAGAGAGGATCGCACAGGCTTTGGAAGAAGAAATCTGCTCCTTAAACCAGAAGATCAAAGAGCACAGACTTTTCGCAGGTCCGACACAAAAACGGATGATTTTTGTACTTCCCACATATGCCTGGCGTATACCAAAGGTGGTGGAGGAGTGGATTCTAAAATCCAGATTTACGGGAAAACCGGACGTATATTTCGTAATGAATTGCGGTTCCGAGATTGGAAGTGCCGCGAAGTATATAAGACGGCTGTGTAAAGAGAAAGACTTTTGCTATAAAGGGTGTGCGCAGATCATCATGCCAGAAAATTATCTTGCTATGTTTCAGGTCCCCAAGGAGGAAGAGGCTAAAGCAATCATAGAGAAAGCAGAACCCAAAATAGAAAAAGTCATACAGCAGATCGCCGCAGGAGAAGCGCTGGAAGAAGAGAAGGAAGGGTTTTTGGGCGCTTTCTTGAGCGGCCCGGTCAATGCAGTATTTTATCCGGCGGTCGTTCATGCGAAGAAATTCTGGGCAGACGATCAGTGTATCGGCTGCCGCAGGTGTGCAGACGCCTGCCCATTGAACAATATTACGATGGAGGAGCAAAGACCGCAGTGGCATGCTATGTGCACACACTGTATGGCATGCATCACGGTCTGCCCTGTAAAGGCTATTGAATATGGAAGAAAAAGTGCAGGAAAGCCACGGTACCGCTGTCCTATGTAAGAAAGTTTTCTACTTGGTCTCGATCTTGTACACCGGAAGTGGCGCCTACTGATTGTATGCAAAGGGCAGCACAGGCAGAAGCGAAAGTGAGCGCCTGCTTGAAGTCTTTGCCCCGGAGGATGGAAGAGAGGAAACCGGCGGCAAAATTATCTCCGGCTCCTGTACTGTCTGCGACATGTACGGGAAATGCTGGCAGAGTGAAAGAAGCCGCTGCATTTTTGGCGAAACAGCCGTTCTCGCCGGCTTTGATGATGACATTTTTTACACCATAGTTTAAAAAGACATCTGCCATAGCTGTATAGTCTTTTTCCTGTGTATAAAATGCGGCTTCGCTTTCATTGGGAAAGATATAATCTATGTAAGGCAGTGCAGCTTTAAGATCTGTGAGGGAAAGCGGAGAATGCAGGGGCAGTTTGGTATCTGCCGCTACGATAGCGCCGGCTGCCTTGGCGGTCCGGCAAATGGAGGCAATCGTTTCCGGCCGGGTAAGAGGCGGGCGGAAAAGGCTGGCAAGGCAGACAAGCCGCGCATCTTGGAATAATGTGGGCGGTATATGCAGGAAATCATCTAGGCGGGAAACCGCATTGATGGATTTTCGGTTTCCGTCTGTATTGACCAATAAGGGGGAAACAGGAGTAGGTACGTTATTGCTGTGCAGGATGGAATCGGTCAATATACCGTTATCCGCAAGCAGTTCATGCAGAGTTTTTCCGGCAAGGTCGTTTCCAAGGACGCAGACTGTGCGTACAGTATGTCCGAGGCGTGAGAAGATAACAGATTCGTTGAAGGCATCTCCGCCGGGAGAAAGGGTGACAGAGTCTGCGGTCTGCACACGTGTATTTTCGGAAGCCGCATTCCAGCCTTTGATGATACAATCCATGAGGACCTGGCCGATACACAGGATTTCGGGTGCTTGAAAAGATTCTGCTGATTTCATCTTTTTCTCCTTTTTAAAAATCTTGTATAGGATAACCGAAAAAAGAGCCGCGCTTGACTTTTCTCGGTATTCTGTTTAAAATATAGAATCGAAATAATATAAAAATGATGACAAGGGGAGCTTGTGTTGCAGGCTGAGAGGAAGTTTTAAGCTTCGACCCGTAACCTGATTTGGATAATGCCAACGTAGGGATATACATATGTGGTTTTTTAAGCCCTCCTTGTTTTCAGAAAAAAGCAAGGAGGATTTTTATGTTAAATTTTTTAGTCAATGCAGAGGGAGGACTGACTACTGCCGGCTATGCAGTGAGTATAATCGCAGGGATCGTACTGTTTATCGCAGCGTTGTTTTTCGCCGGAAAAAGCGCAGGGAAAAAGAAGATGTCGGCAAAACAGCTTGTCTTTTGCGCAATGGCGATCGCGCTGGCATTTCTGACGTCCTATCTTAAGGTATTTCAGCTTCCATGGGGCGGAAGCGTCACTTTATGCAGCATGTTGTTCATTGTCCTCGTAGGCAACTGGTATGGAGTGAAAACGGGTGTTTTGGTGGGACTTGCCTATGGACTTCTGCAATTTTTACAAGAACCGTACGTCTTATCCTTTTTCCAGGTATGCTGCGATTATATACTTGCCTTTGCGGCTCTTGGTGTGGCAGGTTTCTTCGCAAAGAGCAGTCATGGGCTGGTGAAAGGCTATATTGCCGGCGTGCTGGCAAGAGGCGCATTCCATGCGCTGGGCGGATATTTATACTGGATGAGTTACATGCCGGATACATTCCCGCAGTCTTTGAAGAGTATTTATCCGATCGTTTATAACTACAGCTACCTTTTGGCAGAAGGGATCCTGACGGTCATTCTTCTGTCTGTTCCGGCCGTGTCGAAGGGACTGCAGCGTATCCGTCAGATGGCACTGGAATAAGTCTCTGCGGATATTCCGGAAGAAAAAAATGTCAACAGATCCTGGGAAGCTGCTGTCCGCTGAGTTTGGCAAGGATCCTTTTGCCTCCAATCTTTGTTTTTAAGAGCACATGACCGGGCATATCTTCTGTAACCGTTCCGATCACTGCCGCATGTTCACCGCCGGACACTTCTTTTAGAGCGTTCAGGACAGGCGCGCATGCTTCCGGAGCGGTCACAAGAAGCATCCTGCCTTCACAGGCACAGTAGAGTGGGTCCAGTCCCAGCAGATCACAGGCTGCTTCCACAGGCGCGTCTACAGGGACGGCATCTTCTTCTATCTCGATGGAAAAAGGCATGTTCTCCGTAAATTCATTTAAGGCCGTTGCGATTCCGCCTCTGGTAGGATCCCGCATGATGCGGATGCCGGAGCAGGCGGGAGAACTGTTCGGGAGAGCTGTCTGTGTTTTTTCTGCCGCATGGATGGCAGCTTCTGTTAGGAGATGGAGACATTGACAGTCGGAACGTAAGGAAGATGTTTGGGCATCTTGTAAAGAGAGCAGTCCGGAACGTGCCATCATAACAGCAGCGCCATGGCAGCCTGCGCTGCCGCTTAAGATGACCGTGTCTCCTTTACGGATACCGGATTTCCCGGGGAAATGGGCGCGCAGAAAGCCAATGCCGGCTGTATTGATGTAGATACCGTCCCCTTTGCCCGCTTCTACCACTTTTGTATCGCCTGTTGTGATGAGTACTCCTGCCTGTCGGGCCTCTTCTGCAATCGTGTCTACGATCATTTTGAAATCCCGGAAGGAAAAACCCTCTTCCAGAATAAAAGAGAGACTTAAATATTGGGGGAGTCCTCCCGCCATACATACGTCATTTACTGTGCCGCATACACATAAATTTCCAATATTGCCTCCGGGGAATTTCCACGGAGAGACAACGAAACTGTCAGTGGAAAAGACAAAAGAATTTTCCCCCCTCCTATCTTTTAACAGGGCACCGTCTCCTAACTGGGAAAGGATGGGATTTTTAAAAGCAGGAAGCAGGATAGAATCGATCAGTTCTGCGGTCTTGCCGCCTCCGCTTCCATAATCTAATGTGATAATATCTTCCATATCTGTATACCTCCATAGAATCGATCAAACTTCATACTGATAAGCTGCCGCACAGGCGCCTTCCGAAGAAACCATGCAAGGGCCGATGGGATGGGCAGGGGAGCAGACCGTCTTAAAAAGCGGACAATCCAGGGGTGAGGCTACGCCTCGGATTACTTGCGCACAGCGGCAGCCGGGGTGTTCTGCATTGGAAGAAGGCCTGAAGTGAAACTTCTCCCAGGCATCCCACTGACGATACTGATCTCTTAGAGTATACCCACTGTCCACAATCGTTCCAAGACCGCGCCAGGTACTTTCGCAGGTCTGAAATACAGCGTTTATATATTCTTGCGCGAGAGGATTTCCTTCCGGGCGTACGAGACGTGTATAGGTATTTACCAGAGCGGGTCTGTGCACGGCGAGCATATGTGTCAGTTCCAGGATAGAATACAGAAGGTCAGCCGCGTCAAATCCACTCACAACAGCAGGAAGATGAAATTCTCGGGGAAGGAAAGCAAATGCGTCAGAACCTGTGACAGCAGCCACATGACCGGGGCATAAAAAACCGTCTACGGCGAAATCTTCTGCCGTGATCAGGGAGCGCAGCGCCGGCTCTGTCTTTTTCAAAAGACTGAGCACAGAGAAATTTTTCACTTGTTCTTCTGCGGCTTTTAAAATACAGGCAGCAGTACCGGGAGCGGTGGTCTCAAAACCGACACCTAAAAACAGAACATCCAGCTGGGGATATGCATAGGACAATTCCAGGGCATCCATGGGAGAATATACCATCTCGACATGTGCGCCTTTGGCCTTTTTTAAGAGGAGATTTTCCTCGGGATCCGTGCCTGGGACACGCAGGAGGTCTCCATAGCTGGCGATCAGAATATGCGGATCCTCCGCAAGAGAAAGGATCGAGTCTATGACATTTGCCGGCGTGACGCATACCGGACAGCCGGGGCCGGAGAGCAGGCGGATGGAGGAAGGCAGGATACTTTTTATGCCTGTACGTGCGATCGACATGGTGTGTGTGCCGCAGATCTCCATTAGTCTGATGCTGCCGGTCTTTTCAGTCAGTTCCTCTACCCGTGCAAGGATCTGCTGCGTTTTTTGCGGAGATTTGAATTCCTTTTCATAGAGCATCGTAAATATCCTCCAGAAATTGTAGATTTTCGCGCGCTTCCGGTTCCGACATTTTCTGTATGGCAAATCCGGCATGCACCATGACATAGTCTCCGGGAGACGCGTTTTGGATAAAATCTATGCGGATTGTCTGGGAAAGTCCTTTTGCCTCACAGACAGCAGACATTCCTTCAATCGTTTTGATCTTCATAGGGATTGCTAAACACATATTATTTCCTCCTTTTTGCTGGCCGCAACCGCCAGTTGTCCAAGACAAATGCCCTCATCATTGGGAGACACATGTCTGTGAGTATAAACGGTAAATCCATTTTGTTCTAAGAGTTCTGTCACTGTGCAGAGAAGAAAGCGATTTTGAAATACACCGCCGGACAGAACCACAGGGAGCCTTTGCGGATTTAGAACAAGGCATTGCTCAAGCGCCATCCGGCAGAGGGTATACATGAAACGAAAGGCAATGAGCCCCTTGTCTGTTTTTTCTTCCAGATCTTTGTATAAAGTCTGGATAAGAGGACGGGTATCAAAGATGCGCAGTCCATTTTTATTATAAAATTCGATCGGATAACACATTTCCGAAAGAGCAGTGGCGCGCATATGCTTAGAAGCCAGATATACGTCTGGGCTTTCATAAGGAGAGAGGGCCTCTGTCAAAGCTGCGGCTTCTCCTTCATAATCGGCTTTAACCTTTTGCAAGAGCAAGGAGCCGACCCCGTCAAAGAGCCGCCCCATACTGGTGGCCCGCAGACAAAGACCAGAGTCGATGAGTCGGGACAAAGCGGTCGTTTTTGCCGAAGAAAGTGGGATATAAGATGTATCTTGTATACCTGCGTCCAAAAGAAGTCCCAGGGCGATACGAGCAATCTCCTGTGTCGCACGGTCGCCGCCGGGGAGCGGAACCGGGCGGATGGTACCGATCCTTTGAAAAGCGGAAAAATCTCCTTTCATAAATTCTGCGCCCCAGATGGAATCGTCATCTCCCAGCCCCATACCGTCCCAGATGATGCCAAAGCAAGGTGCATGCAGATGATTATCTGCCATGCAGGAGGCCATATGCGCCCAGTGATGCTGTACTTGCAGCAGAGGAAGCTGTTCTTTCTCAGACAGCCGGAAAGCTTCCTGTGTAGATAGATAATCGGGATGTAGATCACAAACGAGAAGAGCGGGCTTCAGGCGGAACAAACGACGGAAAGTATGAAGCGTCTCACGGTAATGGGAAAGCGTTTCTGCATTTTTGAGGTCACCGATATGGGGGCTGCAAAAAACATATTTCTCCTTTCCCAGTGCAAAAGAAGCTTTTTGTTCCGCCCCCAGTGCAAAAATACCGTCTGCGTCCTGCCTCGATAAAAAAGGCTGTGGGGTAAAACCACGGCTGCGGCGGAAGAAATAAGGGTTTCCTTTCCATTCCATGACAAGAGAATCGTCACAACGGTTTCGGATCGGCCGGTCATGCAGCAGGTACCCGTCTGCAATACCAGACAGTCCACAGAGTGCTTCCTCGTTAGTAAGCATAACAGGACAGCCGGGGAGATTGGCGCTTGTCATGACGAGGGAGTCAGGGCCTCCATACATGCCATCCAGGAGAAGAATATGGAGAGGCGTATAAGGAAGCATGATACCCAGCCGGGAGGTGGAACTGATCGTTTTCATAAGGGCCGGCTGCTTTTTGCGCAGCAATAGGATGGGGCGCTGTATGCCGGTCAGAAGCCTTTCTTCAGCATCATTTAGAATACAGAATTCCCTGGCAGTATCTATGGAGCGGCACATCAGTGCCAATGGTTTAGATGCACGGTGTTTCCGCTGACGGAGACGCTGTACTGCGTCTTCATTGCGGGCGTCACAGGCCAGGTGAAAGCCGCCCAGTCCTTTGACGGCCAGAATCTTTCCTTCCCGGAGCGCTTCCTGCGCAGCCTGGAAGGGATCAGAAGAAAGCCGACGGTGCGTACTGTCCATATAGAAAACGTGAGGCCCGCACGCAGGGCAGCAGTCAGGCTGTGCATGATACCGACGGTTTTGTATAGTCGTATATTCGTTTTCACAGTCTGCACACATGGAAAATGTCTGCATGGAGGTACGGATCCTGTCATAGGGAATGTCATCTATGATCGTATATCGAGGACCGCAATTGGTACAATTGATGAATGGATAGCGGTATCTGCGGTCAGAAGGGGTATACAGCTCTTTTTCACATTCCGGACAAGTACAAATATCCGGAGAGAGCAGCGTAAAACCGTCGTCTGTACGGCTCTCTCTGATAGAGAAATCTGGATACCCGACAAAAAGACCTTCCTCTGTCACGCGGATTTCTTCAAGACGGGAAAGAGGCGGCGGGGAAGTCTGCAGTTCTCTAAGAAAACAGTCGATATTCCCGGCACTGCCTTCTAACTCTCCCTCCACTCCCTGCAGGGTATTCTGTACCCATCCCTGCAGACTGTATCGGGACGCCAGCCTGTGCAAGAAGGGACGGAAACCGACGCCCTGGACGATACCCGTTATATGTAGTTTGACGTGTTGTTGCTTTTGATTCTCCATTGGCCTTATTTTGCTTTTTTTATTTGATCAGAAATAAAATGTACAAGTTCATCCAGTCCATCTCCGTTCCGGCTGCTGACACAAAAGAGAGGAGCGTCAGGATTGAGCGTCCGGTAATTGGAAGATACACGGGACATATCAAAATCAAAATAAGGAAGCATATCCGATTTATTAAGTACAAGACAATTGGTGTCCGTAAACATCAGCGGATATTTCTCTACTTTGTCATCTCCCTCCGGTATACTAAGCAGAGTGATCCGCAGAGATTCGCCGATATTGAATTCGGCCGGACATACCAGATTCCCTATATTTTCTACAAAGATCACATCCAGGTCATCCAACGGAAGACTAGGGAGGATATGTTGGATACTCATTGCCTCGATGTGGCAGGCTCCGTCTGTGTTCAGCTGTACAGCAGGAACTCCGAGAGCAGCGATACGTTCTGCGTCGATCTGTCCTGCTATGTCTCCTTCGATGACGCCGATCTTCCATGTATCCTTTAATCTGCGGATCAGGGCAGTGATCAGGCTGGTCTTTCCGGTACCGGGACTGCCCATGATATTGATCATGCAGATATGGTGCGTATGTAAAATCTCTTTGACTTCCTGACTGACATCTTCATTCCATTCCATGATCTGATGTAAGACTTTGATTTCCATCTATGTCTACCTCCAAACTGTCAATATAAAATTCTTTTCCTGATAAAATCTGCAGATGCAGACCTTTACAGTGGGGACAAAAAAGCTGGCGGGAGGAGATCTCACTGTTTCTGCCGCAGTCCTTACAGCAGACCTTTAAAGGCAGGATCTCAGCCTGCACCTGCATACCTTCTGCAATGGTGCCCTCAGAAAGCAGATCTAAGTACACCTGTATGCACTCCGGCACGATTCCCTTAAGCGCGCCGATACAAAGCCGGACAGAGCGTATTTTTACAGCATTTTGTTCAGCAGCTTTCGTGATGCAGTATTCGAGCAGATGTTCGGTGATGCTTAGTTCGTGCATGAGAGACGCCCTCCTGTGATTTAATCATTCCTATTTTAGCACATTTGTCAATGGGTGGAGAATGGAAATTGAGGAAACCATGAAAAATATGCAAAAAAGTGTAAAAATTCTCATGATATCTATTGTAAAATTTGCAAATAAGTACTATAACAGAAATGTATGTTTTGGGATGATGTGAAATAGTCTGAAAATGACAGACTAAATATATACCCAAAATAGAATCTGAGTGAAATAGAGAATGGAGGGAGGTTGGATTATGACATTAGTTCCAGTTTTGATGGGAGTTCCGGCAGTGCTTGCGGTTCTGATGGCATGTATCCGCCAGAAAAAAGTACGGGATATAGCAGTATATATAGGCGCAGGGCTTATTATGCTTCTTACCGTGGCGTTTATTGTGCAGTGGCAGCAGGCAGGGGCAGGTACGATCCTTTTGTATACATCCACAGAAATGGTGGATACATGGATGATGGCAGGGGAGATATTCCTGATGTGCCTGATTGTATATTTAAGCATAAAATATAAAAAGGTGCTGCCGATCATCCTGTCGGTTTCACAGACGGCTCTGATGTTTTATATCGAACATACGACAGAATTTGCCGAAGGGGCACATATGAGTGTGGACAGGCTGAGTATATTGATGTGTATCATCATTGCGTTTATCGGCGGTTTTATCTGTATTTATACGGTTGGTTACATGAAAGGGTATCACACACACCATAAAGAGGTAGAAGACAGGCAGCCCTTCTTTTTTGCTATGTTGTTTTTATTTTTGGCAGCCATGTTTGGGCTTGTACTTGCGCAGAATCTGATCTGGATGTACTTTTTCTGGGAGATCACGAGTGTGGTTTCCTTCTTGATGATCGGCTACACGCGGTCAGAAGAAGCGGTGCATAATAGTTTTATGGCGCTGTGGATGAACTTGTTAGGCGGCTTTGGCTTTGCGGCGGCGATCGCTTATATGGCAGTGACGGGCGGCTCCGTACAGTTGACAGATGTGATCGCTTCAGGGGCGGAAATACCACTGCTTTTCCTTGCGCTTGCAGGACTTACCAAATCCGCGCAGCTTCCGTTTTCTTCCTGGCTTCTTGGAGCGATGGTGGCGCCGACTCCGTCCAGTGCTCTTTTGCATAGTGCGACTATGGTAAAGGCAGGCGTGTATCTGTTAATACGCCTCGCCCCGGCGCTGCACGGCAATCTGGTTGGAATGGTCGTATCCAGCATCGGCGGTTTTACCTTTATAGCGGCCAGTGCTATGGCGATCGCACAGAATGACGGGAAAAAGGTCCTTGCCTTTTCTACGGTGTCTAACCTGGGACTGATCGTAGGATGTGCCGGGATCGGAGTGGAAGAAACGGTCTGGGGAGCAGTATTCCTTATGCTCTTCCATTCTGTCAGCAAATCCATGCTTTTCCAGTCTGTGGGGGCGACGGAAAATAGTCTGGGATCCAGAGATATTGAGGATATGCATGGACTGATCATAAAGATACCGAAACTTGCGTATATCATGGGAATCGGAATTGCCGGTATGTATCTGGCGCCTTTTGGCATGCTGATCTCGAAATGGGTGGCGCTGAAAGCATTTGTCGATTCAGGCAATGTCCTTCTTGTGATCTTTATTGCCTATGGCAGTGCGATGACGATGTTTTACTGGACAAAATGGCTGGCAAAGCTTTTATGCCAGCATGTACCTAGGGAAGGGATAAAGGATGTGACACGCAAAGACGAGTATGCGTCCATGTTCTTTCATGCGGCGAGTATGCTCCTGCTTTGCCTTTTACTTCCGTTTATTGCCATGATATTGGTGAATCCGATCGTGGAGGAATTATTTGGACAGACGAAGGAGGTTCTCTCTATGAGTGTGCTGACGACAATGGCAGTGATGCTGATTTCGGTGCTGATCGTGCCGACAGTGATGTTTTTTATCAGCCGTGCGTCACACAGACGGCTTGTGCCCATTTATATGAATGGGATCAATGAAGGGGACAACCGATACTTTACAAATAGTCTTGGAGAAAGAGAACATCTATATTTGAGCAACTGGTATCTGCGGTTTGAATTTGGCCGGAGACATCTGCGGCTGCCGTCTATATTGGTGGCTCT
Source organism: Mediterraneibacter sp. ICN-202921 (assembly GCF_037890075.1). Lineage (NCBI taxonomy): Bacteria > Bacillati > Bacillota > Clostridia > Lachnospirales > Lachnospiraceae > Mediterraneibacter > Mediterraneibacter sp. ICN-202921. Next base: position 21,001 of record NZ_JBBKBE010000002.1, read on the forward strand.
TACTATTTTGATCCTTGGATTCTGTCTTGTGATAGGAGGTGCCATATGATCAGTATAATCTCTGTTATATGTTATCTGCTGCTGGCTCCTTTTGCCGGATGTCTGCTGGATGGAGTAGATCGTATCCTCACTGCGCGTATGCAGGGCAGAAAAGGCCCGCGGCTTTTGCAGCCATTTTATGATATTGGGAAATTATTTTCGAAACAGATGATAGCGGTAAATAATGTGCAGCTTCTCTTGAACTTAAGTTATCTGGTGATCCTTATGATCGCAGGGGCGATGCTCTTTGCAGGAGCGGATATTTTGATGGTACTCTTTATTTTGAGTACTGCGGATATGTTCTTGATCATGGCGGCTTCCAGTGATTCTTCTCCCTATGCGAATATGGGCGCCAGCAGGGAAATGCTGCAGATGATGGCGTATGAGCCTCTGACACTGCTTGTGGCGGTAGGTTTTTATCTTTCTGTGGGGACGTTCCATGTAGGAACGATCGTGCAGGCACCGCACAGCGCGGTTCTTTGGATGCCGGGACTTCTGTTTGGCTTTATGTTTACGGCGGCGTTAAAATTCAGAAAATCTCCTTTTGATCTCTCTACCAGCCATCATGCCCATCAGGAGATGGTCAAGGGAATCACGACGGAGATGTCGGGAGCAACGCTGGCGATCATGAATATTGCGGAATATTATGAAAAGATCCTTCTGCTTGGTATTTTCTTTTTGTTTTTTGTAAATAGAGAATGGTGGAGCTGGATCGTGGCGATTTTTGCCTGTGGGATCGTCTATTTTCTGGAGATCGTATGGGATAATATAAGTGCTAGACTGAAATGGAAAACGGTACTGACAAGCTGCTGGGTAGTGACGCTGGTCGCCGGCGGTACCAATATATTGATCTTGATGTTGATCCGATAGCGGGAGGAAGAAAGTTATGAAAAAAATATCAAAATCGCCTTGGCTGCTGCACTATGATGCCAGCAGCTGCAATGGATGTGATATAGAAGTATTGGATTGTCTGACTCCGAAATATGATGTAGAGCGGTTTGGGATCATTAATACGGGAGATCCTTTCCAGGCAGATATTCTGCTGATCACTGGAGGGGTGAACAGTCAGACGGAGAAGGTCGTCTCTCAGCTGTACAGTCAGATGCCGGATCCGAAAGTAGTGGTAGCAGTAGGAATCTGTGCCTGTACAGGAGGCGTGTTTAAAGAATGTTATAATATCAAAGGCGGGATCGACACTGTGATCCCTGTAGATGTATACGTGCCCGGCTGTGCCGCAAGACCGGAATCGATCATAGACGGAGTCATAAAAGCGGTGGCGATACTGGATGAAAAGCGCGCCAAAATGATAGCAAAGAAGGGGTGATACGCCAATGGAAGACAAAAATCAGACGAAAGAAAAAAGCTGCATAGAAGAAAAAAGCCGGATAGAAGAAATTACCTTGCAGGAATTTTTCCCTGCTGTGGTAGATATGAAAACAAAAGATTGGAGGCTTGTACAACTATGTGCCGTATCTGTGGAAGGCGGTTATGAGATGAGTTACTCTTTCTGCAAAGACTATGAGATGATCACGCTTCGGCTTGTGATCAAAGAGGAAGAAAGAATATCTAGTATCACACAGATCTACCCTTGTGCGTTTCTGCAGGAAAATGAGGCCGCGGAATTGTTTGGAGTAAAGATAGAAAATATCAGCCCGGATTACCAAGACCGTCTGTACCGTATAGATAAAACAACACCATTTAAGAAAGAGGAGTAAAGATATGGCAAAGAGAAGTATCATACCTTTTGGTCCGCAGCATCCTGTACTGCCGGAGCCGGTACATTTGGACCTTGTGTTGGAGGATGAAACAGTAGTGGAGGCGATACCAAGTATCGGCTTTATCCACAGAGGATTGGAAAAATTAGTAGAAAAAAGAGATTTTAAACAATATGTATATATAGCAGAGAGAGTGTGCGGTATCTGCAGCTGCGGGCATGGAATAGGATACTGTGAGTCAGTCGAGAAGGTAATGGGACTGGAAATTCCGAGGAGAGCCGATTATCTGCGAACGATCTGGATGGAGATGAGTCGTATACACAGTCATCTGCTTTGGTTGGGGCTTCTGGCAGATGCCATGGGCTTTGAAAGCCTATTTATGGAAAGTTGGAGGCTTAGGGAAAAAATCCTGGATATGTTTGACGCTACTGCGGGCGGCAGAGTGATCCTGTCCGTAAACTGTGTAGGAGGCGTCTTAAAAGATATGGACAGCACTATGCTGCAGGCAGTGCTGGATACGATCCAGGAACTGGAGAAAGAGTTAAAGCCGGTTCTTCATACATTTATGAAGGATTATACGGTATTAAGCCGTTTGAAAGATACGGGTATTCTTACCAAGGAACAGGCTGTCTCCCTAGGAGCAGTAGGACCTACCCTGCGGGCAAGCGGGGAAGCGTATGACGCCCGTCTGTTGGGGTATGCAGCCTATAACGATCTATCGGTGGAGCCGATCACGGAACAGGACGGAGACTGCTATGCCCGCTGTGTGGTGCGCTTAAAAGAACTTTTACAGTCTTTTTCTCTTATTCGGGAGGCAATCGGGAAAATACCGCATGGGCCGATCAACATACCGGTGAAAGGAAACCCGGACGGAGAATTCTTTATGCGGATAGAACAGCCCAGAGGAGAGGCAATCTATTATGTGAAAGGAAGCGGGAAGAAGAACCTGGACCGTTTCCGTCTGCGTACACCTACGACGAGTAATATCCCTCCTATGGTGGAGATGCTCAAAGGTTGTCAGCTAGCAGATGTGCCGCTTTTGATCTTGACGATTGATCCGTGTATCAGCTGTACGGAGAGATAGGAGGAAAGGATATGGAAAAGGTAAAAGCTTTTGCATTTGTGGGGACAGTACTCAAAAACCTGTTTAGAAAGCCGGCAACGACAAAATATCCTTTTGAGCCGGCTCAATATCCGGAGCGTATGCGTGGTCATGTGGAGATAGACATGCAGAACTGTATCACATGTGGACTGTGCATGCGGGCATGCCCTTCGCAGGCTATCCGGGTAGACCGCAAGGCAGGAACATGGGAAATTAGCCGTTTTGACTGTGTGCAGTGTGAAAACTGTGTCAATATGTGCCCCAAAAAATGTCTGACCATGGAAATAGGGTATACACAGCCGGATGTGGAAAAAACAAAGGAACAATTCATAAAACCGATAGAAGAACCTTGATTTATTGCGATTCTGCACAAAAATAGAAGCACAGAATTATGGGAATCTACAAAAAAGATTCGAGAGTGGAAAATGCGTTGCAGAAGATAAAATACAGTGTTATAATCTAGAGAAATAGGAAAACGTTTTCCTATTTGCAGAAGGAGAATGTATATGGGGGTTACGATCGCAGATATCGCAAAGGAGGCAGGGGTTTCTATTTCCACTGTTTCACGGGTCATAAATAATACAAAGCCAGTGAGTCCTAAATTACGGGAAAGAGTATATCAGGTCATAGAGAAAAATCATTTTGCGCCAAACACGCTGGCACAGGGCTTGATCACAAAGAAGACAAATATCGTAGGTGTGATCGTGCCGGATATTTCAAATGCGGTTTTCGGAGCGCTGACAAAAGGGATAAACAGTGTCTGTTCCCGCAAGGGATATACTATTATGGTATGCGAATCGGGCGGGGAATTAGAGAGAGAATTGAGTCTTTTACATATACTGGAGGAACGGCAGATCGACGGCGTACTCTTTGCGGGCGTAAATGTCAATCAGAAATTGATAGAAACGATGCAGAAGAAAGCGTATCCGGTCGTACTTGTGACTCAGGAATCATCTGTGCAGGGCGAAGTCATCGATACAGTGACACATGACAATATTCAGGCCATCTATGATGTGGTTTTGTTTCTGCATGAAAATGGACATGAGAGGATCGCGTATCTGGGCGGTCCGGAGTACGATTTCTCTTCCGGACAGAAACGCTTGAAAGGATATAGAAAAGCGCTGCGGGAACTGAAGATTTCGGTTCCTTCTTCCTATATAGAGCAAGTACAGTTTTCTTTTCAGGGCGGATACGAAGGGATGAAACGCATATATGAAGAAAATAGTGTCCTGCCGACGGCAGTCGTCACAGGGAGCGATCTGATCGCCATAGGAGCCATACAGTTTTTAAACGGGCAAGGTGTGCAGGTGCCGGAGGAGATCTCGGTGATCGGCTTTGATGATCTGGATTTTGCTACGTATTTCAGACCGGAACTTTCCACAGTGCGGATACCGTATTTTAAGGAAGGGGAAGCTGCGGCAGAAGAATTGTTAAAATATATGAGCGGCAGTAAGCCAAAGGCTTCTACCCATTACATCCCGCATAAGATCATACGCAGAGGGACTGTGAAGGTATTAAAATAGTAAAAATAAGAGCTGGATGTGACTTCAGCTCTTTTAAAATAAAAAATAGGAAAACGATTTCCTAAAAGGAGGAAGCTATATGAAAAACCAGATTATGTTGATTACTTATGGGGACAGTTTGGGAAAGAACTTCAAGGAGATGGAGGAAATCCTAGATAAACATTATAAGGGTGCCATAGGAAGTATCCATATCCTTCCTTTCTTTCCTTCTTCAGCGGATAGAGGTTTTGCGCCGGAAAGATACGATAAGGTGGACGAGAAGTTTGGAGACTTTGCAGATCTTCAAAGATTGGGAAAGAAATATGAGTTGATGTATGATTTTATGGTAAACCATATTTCTGCCCATTCGCCGTATTATCTGGATTTTAAAGAAAAAAAGGAAAATTCGGCGTATAAAGATTTTTTTATCCGTTATAAAGATTTTTGGGAGAATGGTGAACCTACGCAGGAACAAGTAGATAAAATATATAAAAGAAAACCGAAAGCGCCTTATGTTAATTTGACTTTTGCAGACGGATCAACAGAGAAGATCTGGTGCACATTTGGGGAAGAACAGATCGATCTGGATGTGAATAGTCCGCATGTGAAAGAATTCATACAACAGACGATCCGCTCTATGTGTGAACACGGAGCAGGTGTCATCCGGCTGGATGCATTTGCCTATGCGGTGAAGGAACCGGATACGAGCTGCTTTTTTGTAGAGCCCAAGATGTGGGAGTTGCTATATGAGATTGAAGATATGGCAAAGCAGTATGAGGTAGATATCCTGCCGGAGATCCATGAGCATTATTCTATCCAGCTTAAAATTGCGCAAAAAGGATTCTGGGTCTATGATTTTGCACTTCCTATGCTGGTATTACATGCGCTTTATACGCATAGGGGAGATCGGTTAAAGCACTGGCTTACGATCTGTCCTAGAAAGCAGATGACGACACTGGATACCCATGACGGGATTGGCGTGGTGGATGTGGTAGATCTGCTTTCCCCTGAAGAGATAGAAGAAACAAAAGAGCTGCTCTATGCAAAAGGGGCGAATGTCAAGAAAAAATACAGCAGTGAGGAATATAATAATCTGGATATTTATCAGATTAATTGCAGCTATTATTCTGCTCTTGGCAATAATGATGACGCCTACCTGCTGGCAAGGGCGATCCAGTTTTTTGCGCCGGGCATTCCGCAGGTATATTATGTAGGTATGCTCGCTGGAGAAAATGATCTGGAGCTTTTGGAGAGTACAAAGGAAGGACGTAATATCAATCGGCATTATTATACACCAGAAGAAGTAGAAGAAAATCTAAAACGTCCGGTTGTAGAAAAACTACGGGATCTGATGATATTTAGGAATACATGTCCGGCATTTGACGGAGAGTGTATCTGTGAGAGCGAAGGAGATAAGCTGTTCATCACGAGAAGAAGTGAAGAGGCAGAGGCGGTGCTTAAAGCAGATCTTAGTACGTATCAGTTTGAGATAGAAGTAAAGTAATTTTTGGTTATCAAGGAACTAGTACGGACTGTTCTAAAAAAATTCTTCCAACTTGCTTTGTGTTCCCTGCGGCTGAAATTCTTGGATAGCCGGAGCAGAAAAGCATTGTTAAACGGGAAAAGTTTAATTTGCCTGCATGTCTTTATGCTTAATAACAATATATTAAAAAATTGTATATAGTATTAAAAAAATTGTATATATTGACCTTTTTGGTATTTTTTGCTTGTAATTGTTGGTTCAGAATGAAATATTTCAATATAATATAATGCAATTAGCTGATTAAGGGGGAAAAGTATGAAGGCAATGTGGAAAAATTTGTGGAGCGGGCTCGTCTTGAGCAGCTTTCTTTTTGTTTTTGGCATATCAGTATGTGCGCAGGAACCGGATAATACAAGGACGAGCATGGGTGTCAGTTCTTTCGAAGAATTAAAACAGGTTGTCGAAGGGGCGGGCGGGTCGATAGTAGTGACACTTGGAAATGATATTGTCATGGAGGAACCGATCATTATTCAGGACGGACAGGATATTACGATCGTCGATGATGGGACGGCTAGGACGATTTCCGGAGTGCCTGACGCAAAACGCATGTTTGAAATTAAAGAAGGCGGAAAATTGACTTTAAAGACAAGTATTCCGGGGCAGGATGAATTACTGATCATGGATGGAGAGAATTTTACCCATTATCATTCTAAGGATACGGGGCAGATGATCACGTGTAACGGACAATTGGTTATGGAAGGCGGTACGCTGCAAAACAATTATTGTAATGATAGCTGGACAGGGACCATTGTTATAGCAGGAAAGAATGCCGATTTTAATATGAAGGGCGGCGTGGTGAAAGAAAATGTATATGCCCAACAGTTTGGCGGTATTGTGAGAGTTTCTGCAGGAGCCGCGTTTGTAATGGAGGGCGGATATATTATGGACAATGATACATGTCCTGAAGGGCAGATTAACAATGCGGCTGTGTTTGTGGAAGCTAAAGGCAATTCCCGTTTTCAGATGAGCGGAGGGGAGATCAGAGGCAATCACGGGTATTATGGCGGTGTGTTTTTGGGAGAATCGGCATATCCGGATTTTACTTCCCTGGCTGTTATGAAGATGGATGGCGGGAAAATTACGGAAAATACAGCACAGGCATATGGCGGTGGAGTTGCGGTGATCGGTCCGGCCTCTTTTACTATGGAAGATGGAGAGATTACGAATAATAAGGCGCGGACGGGCGGAGGTATCGCGACATATGATTTATATTATTCTGCAGGCGGCAGCGGGGTGTATGATATAGATAGATGGAAACAATTTTTTCCGGCAGAATTTATCATGAATGGCGGGAAAATTGATGGCAATATGGCAATTGGAAACGGAGTAAATGATGGAGGATGTGGAGGAGGAATCTATGTTGGCTCTGACAGCGTAATGCTGCACGCGGGATACATCACAAACAATACTGCAAATAGACAAGGGGGCGGTGTGTATGTAGGCGCTGTTCCATATAGATTATATATGTATGATACGCTGATCACAGAAAATACGGCAACAATTCTAGGAGGCGGCTTGTGGTTCTGTCCGACGGGAGATGCCCAGAATACTGTGACAAATGGCGGAGCAGTATTTGGAAATGAGGCAAAGGCAGAGTCAGGTTTAAAAACGGAAGCTGCAGGGGATGATTTCGTAGCAGTACCTCAGGAGAATAAGAATCATTTTGTGACGCTGGCAGACCGTATGCTGGGCGGTGGAGAAGTTTCGTGGTATAAGGACGGCGGTTCGTATACCACAACGCTTGAGTGGAACAATGTATTAGGACTGCCGGATGATTCTGCCAGATATGATGCGCATGATCCTGGCGAAAGGATCACAGAGATTAAGAATAATAAAGAAGGAATCGCCCTTAAATCTGTTGTATCCGAGGAAGCAGCACAGCTGGCGCGGAAGGAAGCACAGCTGTTTGTAACAGGAAACATGGCGCCGCGGGGAGGCGGTGTGGGATCTAATGGAGCTGTTATCATCGGAATACCGCAGGATGAATGGAATCTGGATATATATAAAGAATGGGCAGATGGAATTCCAGAAGAGCAGAAAAAAGAAGTAACTGTACGCCTGAAGATCGGGGAGTATACTCTGGATACGGTGACACTGAATCAGGAGAATGGATGGAAAGCTTCTTTTACACAGCTGCCTAATCCAGATTCATTGAGCGAAGGGATGATAATCACAGCAATAGAAGAAGGAGATGAATATCTGGTAGAATACACAGATGTATCAAGAGATGAGAAAAATAAAAGGATGGCACTTACGATTAAAAATCGAGTAAAGCCATCCGGTAATCTTATTGTCTCAAAGACTGTGGCAGGCGCAGATAAAGATCGCGCATTTCCTTTTACCGTTACGCTGTCTGATACAACGATAGCAGGAGCATATGGGGATATGGAATTCATAGAAGGGATAGCCCGCTTTACGTTAAAACACAGCGAGAGCAAGACGGCTTCCGGTCTTCCCGCCGGAATTTCTTATACGGTGGAGGAAGAAGAAAGTAAAGAGTATCTTGTAACAAAGACGGGGGACGCGGGAGTCATACCGGATGGAGATACAGCGTATGCTTCTTTTGAGAATCAGGAGATTCCCAAGGAAGAAAGTTCAGATGAAGGCGGAAAGAAGAAAAAGAACGACAGAGAAAAAGTGAGTCCGCAGACGCAAGATGACAGTAGTACATATGGACTTCTGGCGGCTATGGTGCTGAGTGTAGGTATTGGATCGGCAATCCTGTATGCCAGAAAAAAAGCATAGAATATAGTACATGGCATGCGTATGTACTGTGGCATGTTTGAACGAGTATACCCTATTTTTTCTAATACAATATATGATTTTATCTGAGTGCCGATTTTGTTGGCACTCAGATTTTTTATAGAAGTTTTTGTGCTGCAGGCTCATACTTTCTATAATAAAAAGTGGAAAAGATTATAAAAATCTGCGAAGCGGTAAGGTTATGATACGTAGCAGCGCATAAAAGATTTTTTTCCCAAAGGACATTTCTTTTGGAACGTAGTTTTCTCCATATTGATAGTTACCGCTGTCTGCATCCATATAGCGGCTGTAGGTTTTGTCTGTGACCGCCATCTTCTGCATGATTTGATTTAATTCCGGCGAGTCCACCGCGAGCATTAATTCTGTATCCAGATAGGCGCTGCGCATATCCATATTAAAAGAACCGATGATACTCATGCGGTCGTCGATCAGGATTGCTTTTGTATGGTTGGAGTGCGGTCCCAGATATTCATACACGCGTACATTCGTATCCCAGATACGTTTTTTCTGATTGAGATAGTCTGTACATCCCCAGGGATTCGCTCCGCTGGAGACATCATTGGTGATGATATCCAGACTGGACAACGACTGGCGGGCGGAAGTAAGATCCTGATACATTTCCTTTCCACAGATGATGTAAGGTGTATAGATCAATGCATCCTGCCCGGTATATAAGAGCTGTGTGATACAATACCATACATGAGGTTCTTTATTTTGGGCTTCTACAGGATTGGAAAGAAGTGTGATCTTATTGGCAGACATTGTACAGGAATTCCAGTCCCATTCTTCCCAGGCTTTTGGATAATCGGAACGCAGAGTAGTATAGCGGTTTTTCAGAGTGTCCCGGCAGTCCTGTATCTTTTGGGTTTCCTTTTTACAAAGGAAGTCTTTGCTGTCAGGCAATGCCCATATCGTTTCAAAATACTCCCGCAGTTGTGCTAATGACGTGCCGGAAGCTTCGGCAGTTTCATAGACAAATAATTCTTTGTCTATATTTTGGTGAGAAGAATACTCTCCTAAAAATAGGTTTGTCGTATTACGCCCGCCTAACATATACATGGAATCGTCTATGAGCAGGTATTTGTCGTGGAGCCGGGCCTGTAGTTTCCATGGTTTTAATAAATTGACAGGATTATAGATCTTCAGCTGGATATTCTCATGGGAAACGAAAGCCTGAAAAAAGGGATCGCCTTTAATATCCAGAAATCCACTGATCCCATCTACCACAATCCGGACGTGCACGCCTCTGTCCGCTGCATGTAACAGGGCGGCCATCATATCTTTTCCACTTTCATCTGCATTAAAGTCAAAAGTAGAGAGGATGATCTCTTCTTCTGCGCTCTCTATAAGCTTCAGACGAAAAAGAAGCGCCTCCATGTTGTCTGTAATATAGGCAATCCGTTCGTTTCCGGGGGAATCTCCATAACAAGAATCCGGTTGAAATTGTTTTTTAAAATTTTCAGAGACTTTTTTATGTGGAATATAAGGAATCACAATGGCACTTATGTAAATCGCCAAAAGAATTAAAAAAAGAAACAGTGCTTTTCGTGTTTTTTTGAGTGTGGAAGCTCTTTTTTTCGTCATTTGTCATACCTCGTGTATTGATAGTCAAAAGTGCAGAATTTTGTAGTGCAGAATTCTTTTTTTCATCTTTATGTTATATATAGCAGTTGGGCAGCAGTATGTCAAGAGTATAGAAAAAGTGCCGAAGACAGAAAAAATATTTTTTCTATTGACAATTGATCATGCCAGTACTATTGTATTAACATGATAATACAAAAGGGAGGCGTAATATTGGTTGGTATTTTGACTGCGGCGGGTATATTTCTGTTTGCGCTGTCAATTTCTTTGCTGAACAGGCGAGCAGTGCGAAAAAAGCAGAAAATATATCTTGAAGAGAAGTTCGGGACAGTTCCACCGGACATAGAATTTAATGAAAACATAAGAAATTATTACGAGACATTTGTGGATACGCCGGGCGTGGATGATATTACCTGGAATGACTTGTCTATGGATGCTGTTTTCTGCCGGATCAATCAGTGTGACACATCTGCGGGGGAAGAACTTTTATATGCCCAGCTCCGTAAAGGGCAGCTTTCTGATACAGAATACAGACAGTTGGAACGGAAGATCAAGGCAGCAGAAAAGGAAGAAGACCGTCTGGACATCGAAAGGGAACTGATGAAGATCGGAAAATACAGAGGTTCGTATTTTATCCCATCCTACATGGACGCGTTGGAAGAATATCGGATGAAACATACGTGGCTCTATCAGACACTGCAAATTTTATTCTTTGCGGCGCTTATCTTCTTCTTTATCATCCCGGGGACCGTGACAAGCACATTGCTGTGTACAGTATTTGGAGTGAATCTGGTCTTGTACGCTGTTTTGAAAATGCGGTATGAGGTCGAACTGCAGATGGTTGGAACGGCGGTGGATATGCTCAGACATGGAAGACAGCTTGTGAAGAAGGAAGTGGTAGCTGATCTATATCCGGAGTTAAAGAAGAGTCTGCGGGCATTACAAAATGTGACACGCAGTGTTACCTTGCTGCAGTCGCAAAAAAACGGGGGATTTTCAGGAGATGTTTTCGGTATACTGCTGGATTATATTCTGGGTGTGACGATGTGGCAGATTGTTACATACAATAAGGTTATTAAAAAACTATGTAAAGATATAGAAGACTATATGATCGTATATCGTTCCATCGGAGAACTGGATATGGCTGTCAGTATTGCGTCTTTCAGAGAAAGTGTGCCTTGGTACTGCATACCGGAGTTTCAAGATAAGAAAATCATCGATATGAAGGAAATCTATCATCCGCTTTTAGAACAGCCGGTGGAAAATTCGCTGTTCCTGGAGAGGGGCTGCATTATTACCGGTTCCAATGCGTCTGGGAAATCTACTTTTATAAAGGCAGTAGCGGTTTGCGCGATCCTGGCACAGTCTATACACACATGTACGGCCAGGGAGATGAAACTGCCGAAATGCCAGGTGATCACTTCCATGTCGGTAAAAGACGATCTGTTTGCCGGGGAGAGCTATTTTATTAGAGAGATCAAATATCTAAAACGGATCCTGGACAGTCTGTCGGAGGAAAAAACGACGCTCTGTGTAGTCGATGAGATATTGCGTGGAACGAATACAGGAGAGCGGATACGAGCCTCTATGGCGATACTGAAATATCTGTATGATAAAAATTGTATCGCATTTGTGGCAACCCATGACAGAGAACTGACGGAACTGTTGGCAGACGAGTATGAGAATTACCATTTCAGTGAAGAAATCGGAGATGAGGACATTTATTTTAGTTATAAGATACAGAAAGGCCCGTCTGTTTCACAAAATGCGATAAAATTGTTGGAGTTTGCAGATTTTCCGAAAGAGATCATAGAGAAAGCGAAGGAGGTTATCGGATGAACGGAGAAGAAAAGCAAGTAGGAAAGGAAAAAGCAGTAAAGGCAAAAAATGGATATGGCATGTTGTTATTATGGATCCTGGGGATGATAATAAGTATTGGTCTTATGATCGCAGGACCTCTCCTTTATTCATATGAAAAGGTGAATGGAGGAATTATGGGAACGGTACTTATGCTGGGGATTGCATTGCTGTTGATCTCTATCATAGGTTTATGTGGACTGAAGGTGTTGAATCCAAACGAGGCGTATGTGTTTGCATTATTTGGAACATATTATGGAACGATAAAAGAAGCAGGGTTTTTCTGGGTCAATCCATTTTGCACAGCGCTCAACCCCACAGTACGCCCGGCAGCGCCTGTTGTGACGGCAAACGGCTCGGCACGGTCTGCTTCTGTGAGTATGGCAAATAAAAAAGTATCATTGCGTACAATGACACTCAATAATGAGAAACAAAAGGTCAATGATGAGCTTGGCAATCCGGTGGAAATCGGCGCAGTCGTAATATGGAAGGTGAGTGACCCGACCAAGGCGGTGATCAATGTAGAGAATTATAAGAACTATTTATCTATTCAATGTGATGCGATCATACGAAATACCGCCCGTAAGTATCCTTATGATACGAGTGCGAAAGGGGATGAAAAATCGCTGAGGGGAAGCAGCCAGGAGATTGCCGAAATCATGAGCCGGGAACTGCAGGAAAAAACGGAAAATGCGGGAATACAGATTCTAGAAGTAAGGATCACACATCTTGCTTACGCGCCGGAGATCGCTTCTGCAATGCTGCAGAGACAGCAGGCGGCAGCGATCATCGACGCGCGGCAGAAGATTGTAGAAGGCGCCGTAGGAATGGTAGAAATGGCGCTTGCCAGATTAAACGAGCAGGAAATCGTCCAACTGGATGAAGATAGAAAAGCTGCGATGGTAAGCAACCTTTTGGTTGTATTGTGCGGAAATAAAGATGCGCAGCCAATTGTAAACAGCGGAACGATCGTGTAGCAGAGTCTATTTATTTTTCAATAGATTTTGTACGACAGTTTCTTTGATCATTCCTTCCTGTGTATGCATTGCCTGATAGTCAACAAAACGTGCCGCTATATACAGAAAATCAGAAAGCCGATTTATATACTGCATGGCCTTTGCGTCACAGCCGTAATTCTGTTCCACTTTACGGAAACGCCGTTCGGCTCTCCGGGCAACGGCGCGTGCCACATCCAGACGGGCAGACTGTTCACAGCCGCCGTATAAAACAAATTCCTTGGCACGAGGAAAGGACGCTTCCATTTGGTCGATCGACTCCTCCAATATAGCAGTTTCCTTAGGATCCAGATTATAGTCCAGATTGCGTGGGTCGGCGATCTTGGCCATGATCTGGATCAGATTTTTTTGTATCTGTGAGATCTGGCTGTGTAAAGGTTCGTCACAGAGCACTTTTGCAAGTCCCAGATGACTGCTTAACTCGTCGATCGTACCGAGCAGTTCGATACGATCGTCAGATTTAGAAACCGTGATTCCATTCATCAGAGAAGTCTTTCCGCGGTCTCCCTGTTTTGTGTATATGTTCATAGGATCGTCCTCCTTATTTTCCTATCGAAACGGCAGCTTTTTGACTGCGCGCGCGCTATTTGAACCGATATTGCGGGCTTCTTCCCAGGTGGGATGAAGATAACTTTCTATGTTGCGTCCCTTTTCCAGTCCCCGCATTTTTAAGCATACGGCGGTACCGAAGATGCCGATGCCCGAACCAAGCATAGAATCTCTTGCCGCCTTATAGGCAAGCTTTTCCATGCAGGTATCGGGAAATTCTGTTGTCTCATAGAAGACACCTTCTTCCTCGATCCCGGCACATACGTTTCGCAGTACGGCAGAATCTGCCTCATGTGTATAAATAAAAATAGAGGGCTTTTTTATAATCATCTGTTTGTTCCTTTTCTTTTATGGAGATAGAGGAAAGTGTGAAAGACACTTTGTTTCTCCTAGGCAGAGGGTTCACCAACATAGGAGAGAACCAGTCCGGTGGCAACTGCGTTGCGTGGACCTTCTGTGCCGCGTATATTGCCGCGTCCGCATACGATACGGTATTCTGCCAATTCTTCCATCAGCATTTCCGGTATCTCAAAATCTTGTGCTGAACCTCCTACCAATACGACATTGGAAATATTCTTTAAGTTGTGTCCCGGAGCGACTTGCCTAAGCGCCCGGAAGGCATTTGCGGCAAAGACTTTTCGCTTTGCGTCCCGGCGTACCTGGACGATCTTCTCCATCGGTATATCCTGCTCTATGCGGACATATCCATGTTCAGTCAGAAGGATCACCCTGCCGAAAAAGCGTGGATCGATAGATTCTTCGACAAAGGTCATCTGTCCATTTTCCATACGCATATGGAACAGGCTTTCCACTTTAGCAAGCGGATATTTCTTTATCTGCTCTGCAATCCGCCTGTCTCCGAGTCCCAGTTCTGTTTCAATGAGCATGGAGACTAATTCTCCGGCGCCGGCCTGGTGTGTCATCGTTACCTGCCCGTTTTCGGAAATAACAGCGGCGTCGGTAGAGCCGCCTCCCATATCCAGGATGGCAAGAGGAAGCTGTGTGCCCGGTGTGGTCAGGGCGCCCAGACTTGCCATGACAGCCTCGACTCCGGCGATAGTGACCTCTGTGCCTAAGTCTGCTTTCAGACGAGCTGCGATCTCCTGCATAGGGAGCTTCTGTGTCTTGACCATGGCTGCGATCCCTACGGCTTTTTCCAGACAGGTCTCCCCGGCGAGAGCGCCGGAAATAAGTACAGGAGCCAGTGTATCTACAGCCAGGATATCGGTAATGCGTATATCTGCCGAGGCGGCAGGATCCAAAGCATGCATACCTTGTTTGATACGGGTGAACATATTGCCGACGTTTGTGTCAGGCTGTCCGCTGATGTCGTATATACTGCCGGCATCAGATACGGCTTTCATGATTTGGTCTGCGCCTTCATCCAGATTGATGGAGATCGTCTGGCTGCCGTTTAAGTAGATTTCTCCGGCGGGAAGCACGTTTTCATGCACATTTCCGCCGGGTGTCTTTAAGACGACGGCACTGCGTTTTCCGATCAGACTCTTGGCAATCGGGGTGACAGTACGTGTTTCTTCTGCGTTTAGATCGAGAAGTGTGGCAATTCCATACGGATTGGAGAGCATGCGGATAGTCTGCCCGGGAAGTGCGACTTCTATTGCGGCAGGTACCCCGTCCGGCAGCTTATCGATATGCAGGACTTCATCGATGATTGGGATCTTTTTGCGGAGGCGGTTATAGACAAGAACCGCCTCATCTGCCTGCAGGATGAGGCCTGTGATCTTAAGCTGCTGCGCCAAAAGATTGATCTGTGCGGCGATTTCCTCATAAGGATGCTCCCGGGATACAGCGATGATATAAGGCGTGTCTTTGACAGCGCGGACCAGATTGTCATACAGCAGGATCTCGCCTGTCGCCTGGCCGGCGCCGGCAGGAGTGGAGGGATTGTGTCCGATCATGGAAGAATCGGTGATGATCGTCTCTGTCAGCGTCTCCATAGCGGTGTCCCCGATGACAGGGGCCGCCTCATTCAAACGGATACAGCGCAGGCTGGAGATCCCTTCTCCGATCTTTTCCATTGCGCGAGAGAGCGCAGTCTTTATGCCGTGTACATTTTCCAGGGTACCTTTCGTGCCCGTAGTAGGGCATGAAGAACTGGCACGGAAGATAAGTGCTCCGTTTTCGGCAGCTTCTCCCACGCAGACTTCTGTTGTGGAATTTCCAATATCAACTCCTGCGATATATTTCAAAGTAAAATACCTCTCTTTTCATACACTTCTGCAGCTTCCATCACAAGCTTTGCACAGTTTTTTGCGTTGTATTTTTCTAACAGTTCTTGTGCCATCATTACCAATTCTAACTTTGTAGAACGGTTCGGGCGTAGTTTGTCATACATTTTCAGGATTACATCATCTGGAACATCTACCAGTTCTGCGGCGCGCTCGAAATTCTTTTCCATAGGGGCGTTGCCGTTTTCTTTTGCTACCTGCCCCTGTGCGCGGAGTATTTCTTTTGATATTTTGATGTCATCCGGCGAGATATGGTTTTTCATGACCTCATCCAGTGTGATGTCCGTGAGTTTTTTTCCTGTTTTAGAAGTGATACGTTCCTTTTCCAGTTCGCCTAAAGGGTACTGCATTTATTTTCCCTCCCATTCAATGATTCCGGTTTCCGGGTCCAGCTGTTCTGTCTCCGCGATATGCATGATCGCCGCTTTGACCTGATATTTTGGTCTGGACATAGGGTCGTTTGTACAGGGGATAGGCACCACCTGTTCCCCTTTGACATATTTTGCCGCGTTTTTTCCGATCTGGCGGTAAGTTTCCAACGTCATGAGAGGAGCCTGGGGGAATAACTCCAGGTTCGAGAGTGGGTACAGATCCTTCTGGTGGATGACAGTCGTCCCTTTGGACTGAATACCTATACCGATGCCGGAACCAGAGAGTTTTGCCGCTTCCAATGCCATGAAACAGACATCGGACGTATCCAGGATCTTGACGACTCGTGGCAGCATTCCTTCTTCTTCGATCCCTGCTTTTACATTCCTGAGTACCTCGTCCAGCGGGATCCCGCTGATTGTTTTCGTGATCTCCTTTTGGAAAGCGGCGCCGACGCCGATCACGACTTCCTTGGGGTCCGTGCCTTTGACAGCGCGCGGATACGCTCGGTAAGAAGTTTTTTCTTCATTGATACGCTCTTTTCCTGCCAGGGAAATATTCTCTTCAGACAAAGAAGCATCCGGGGAGGAGGCATCTGTGGAAGAAGCAGTCTGTCCCATCTGTGTCAGGACGGCGGTTGTGATTTGTTTGATTAAATCTTCATTGATCTGCATGATTTCCTGTCCTCCTATATATCTTTAGGATTGATGATGTGAGGGATCTTCTTGATCTCCTCCCAGCGTTTTCCTTCGACACGATATCCTGTGCCCGGTCCCATGTAGTCGTTCGGCGTATTGACGCCAGAGAGCACATGGAACTGCTCGTCCAGTATAGCGGCTGTCTGCATATAATCTCCTGCTACACGCTGTTTGAGCATGTTGAGTACGCTGGAGGCAATATCTTCAAATCCGGTTTCTGCCAGAGCACGTACCACATCGATACCGGTAAGTCCTCTTTTTAATACGTCTTCTGCCGCCATCAGATCAGCGGTGACATCTCGGGCAGGCGTATCCTTGCTTCCGTGGGCATAGGTGACGGCCTCGACCTGTTCGTTTGTGACAGGAGAGAGCCCCAGGTTCTGGAAAACTGCCTGTACTGCCTTGGCGGCTCGGTTCCTGACATGGATGACTTCTTTCTCCGTGACGGGACGGAGACCTCCGTCTACCTGCATATCTCTTTGCAGTACATTGTAATCATCAAAATCTTCCGCGTCAAAATTGGAACCGGCGAACATATTATCGTAATTGGGTTCTGCGGCATAACCGGAGAAGATAAAGTCTGTTCCCGGTAAAAACTGCAGCATGGTACGCGCGGTCCTGCGCATATCTGAATTAGAAAAGCTTTGGTCATTGGAAGAAGCACATTCCAGTCCGAGCAGCGCTGCCACAAGATTTTCCGCAAGTACCTCCCGGATACCGGAAGGAACAGAGCCTGTGACACCGATACAGCTTACGCTTCCGTTCTGGATCCCCTGGCTTCCGGCGCCTTTCGTAGCGTAAAGACACCGACATTCCAGATACAGCATGGATTTCTTCTCACTGCTTCCCATCAATACTTCAGAGCCGGAGCCGGAAGTAAAACGTACCTTCAATCCCCTGGAAGCGTAGGCAGAATTTAAAAATGCCTTGGAATACGGCGTGTCATCTCCGTCAATAAAGACTTTCTCCGTACCATATACAGAGAGTGTCTCTGCATAGGTTGTCAGTCCGCGGATCCCTAATTCCAGTTCCGTCGCTTCTTCTGCGGAACACTGCGTCAGCACGCCGGGACGTCCTGCCTGAGAGCCGATCAACAGAGCGATAGAACTCAGAGGCGCGTACCGTGCAACACCCATGGTCGTCTCTTCCTCGGCAAAGCCTCTAAGAGCGCCTTCTGCGGCGTCTGCGGCTATCTGTACCGGATCGTCCTTCAGATTGGTGATGTGCGCCTGGTTCCCCGGTGTTTTTCTTGCCCGTATTTTCTGCATTCCCATCATCAGTTCCACGACATTTAGATGGTTCATCACCTCTGCCATTTTCGCGGGCGTGATGCCGGAGATTAAATCCAAGATTTCTTTTCGTGAAACATGAATATCTACGATCATCCTGGCAATAGCAAGAGAAGAGACAGACATGGAAGTCTCGGCACGGTCTAGGTCGATCGCATAATCAGCGATAAACTGGTCAATAAAGTCAAAATCTGCCCGTTTCTTTCCATCCAGTTCGGTGATCTTTCCATTTTCTACCTTGACAGACGGCTTTGGATCATAGGGACTTTTCATAGCGACAAAGCCCATTTCCGGCCATTCGTTGATGTAGCCGTCCAGATTTACCGGACGTTTGTCCAATGCTTCGATTCGTTTCGAACGCTTCATTTGGCATGTTCTCCTTATAAACGATATTTATATTGGTATTATACAATAACCACAAGGGAATAGCAATATAAAGTTTGAAGAAACTGGTATAAAACCACATAATAAAGAAATAAAAACCACAAAAAACCACAGAGAAATGTAAAGCCGAAAAATGGACGGATTTTGCCGATTTTCGGAAAACAATGAAAATTAAAATTGATGCCGATAGGCTGCGTACCACTTTTTCATAGTGTGTCAGTCCCCTTATGTGCGCTTTCTTTTATAAATACCAATTCATTTGTATCGGATAGGTCAGGATGATAACGATAAGAAAGGGAGGAAAAAGCGGTAAGTTCTGCGGCTGTTTTTATCTGTTTTTCCGCCATCCAGCGCACCATTTCTCCGCGCGCCATTTTCGCCTGTGTGGCTTTAACTTTTACTTTGCCGTTCAGCAGTTCTCCGAAAATACAGGTCACGCAGCGGATATGCGCCGGCAGATAGGGAAGGACTGCCTTGCTGTATTCAGTGGAAGCTAGGTTGATAAGCTCGTCAGTGTCTTCCCCTGTCAGTTCCTCACAAAGCAGATCTCCCCAGAAATCATAGAGCCCCTGAAAGGTGTCTGTTTTTAGCTTTGCCTGCATTTCCAGACGATATGGAATGACGCCGTCTGTGGGGCGCAAGATCCCATAGAAGCCGGAGAGGATCCGCAGATGTTGGTTTACATATTCCCACTGCGTATCGGAAAAAATAGAAGGAGAAAGATACTGGTATTGAATGCCTTCGTAGGCGAGCAGAGCAGGCGTCGTCTGCTGAGATAAATGGTAGGTATGGAGGCGCTGGAAGTTTGCCTGGGCAAGCTTGTCGCTGCACTGCCAGAGCGCCTGCAGTTCCGTAATGGATTGCTTCTTTAAAAATTCCAGTAATTGCTTGGTCTTGCTGAGAAATACAGGTTCTGTCAATCCACAGGGATATTCCTCACAGATCCGCATTTTTTTTGCCGGGGATACAATGATTTTCAACATAAAAAATCCTTTCTTTTGTGGTAAGACTTAGAAGAAAATTTAGAAATATTTCCTCTCTTTTTTATCATAGAAGAAAAGAAAGAGAACGTAAAGACACAGATTGACAAAAGTAGGAAAGATACATAAGATAAACCTATACCTTGTCGGGCGAAGCCCGCCTGCCTGTAAGGCATGGATTACGGGATGCCCTAAAGGGTATACCTTGTCGGGCGAAGCCCGCCTGCCTGTAAGGCACGACCTGCAAAGGAGGACAAATATATGAAAAAAAAGAGGAACTATCTGTATGCGGCCTTGGTGTTTATCGCCTTGATGGGGCTGATGAACGGACTGGGGATTTTCTGGTCGGTGGCTGCGATGCTGGAAGGAGCGCTCATCGGGGGAGAGCAGGGAACAGAGGCGGTCTATCTGTTCCTTGAGGAGCATATGAATTTTTATTCTATTATGATATATCTGCCCGTTCTGCTTTTGTTTTCTATATGGTTTTATTTTGCCATTATATATAGAGAAGGGGTGGGTACGTATTGGAAGGAGAATACAAAGAGGCTGTCGGGAGCATGTTTTGGCTGGACGATTCTCTTAACCGTGGCGATGCAGCATGCGACCTCTCTGGTTTTTGTGTTTTTTCAGCTTGTCAGTCCGGAGACGCTGCAGGAATACAATTCCATGGTCGAAGGCGCAGGGATAACGCAATATTCGTTTTTGTGGGCAGTAAGTACGCTGCTCCTGCCGCCGTTGACAGAGGAGATCATATTCCGAGGTCTGATCATGCGGTATCTGCGGCGGGCGGGAGCATGTTTTGTGCTCGCGAATCTGCTGCAGGCTGTTTTGTTTGGTATTTTCCACCAGAATCTGATACAGGGCGTTTATGCGGCGCTGTTAGGGTTCCTGTTGGGATATCTTGCATGGCGATATGACAGTCTGCTTGTTCCGATTTTTATGCATTTTTTGTATAATCTGTTTGGAACCGTGGTGGTAGATCTAGAAAATGCCTTTTTGCCGGAGTGGACGACCGGGATCCTGATGATCTTAAGCGTGCCTTTATTGGCAGTAACTGTGATCATGATACATTTTGGGATCGGTGAGAGGAAGAAAAGAAGGGAGAAGAACAGATGAAACGAGTGATCCTTGCTTCTGCGTCGCCCAGGCGCAGAGAATTACTTACCCAGATAGGGATCGATTTTGACGTGATGGTCAGCGAGCAGGAAGAAGTCTGCCATGGTACAGAGCCGGAAGAAATCGTTCAGGAGCTGGCGCTTTTAAAGGCGGAGTATGTGGCGGAGAAACTGACCGAAGAAGAACGGGAGGGCAAAGTCATCCTCGGAGCGGATACGATCGTGGTACAGGATGGGAAGATCTTGGGGAAGCCGAGAGGAGAAGCGGAGGCTTTTTCTATGCTGCAGGGGCTCCAGGGAAGAGAACATGCGGTCTATACAGGTACAGCAGCTTTGTATTTTACAAGAGGAAAAAGAGAGTGTGTAAAGAAAGCGGTCAGGACAAAGGTGTATGTACATGCCATGACGGAAAAAGAGATACGGGCGTATATCGCGTCCGGAGAACCTATGGACAAGGCGGGCGCCTATGGGATCCAGGGCAGGTTTGCCGCCTTCATAGAACGGATCGAGGGGGACTACTATAATGTGGTCGGACTGCCGGTCTCTTCTGTATATCAGACTCTGAAGAAATGGCAGATAACCGAGTAGGGCGGCAGGACAGACAAAAGCAGTGGAAATGTGGAAGGAGATCAGACAGCGTCCCACAGAGAGGCTCCATTGTCACGCAGCCACTTGCGGCTTGCCTGATAGTTCGGGAGTACCTGGGCTACGATCTGATAGAATGCCTTGGAATGGTTCATCTCTATCCGATGGGCGAGTTCGTGCACGACCACATAATCCAGGACTTCTTCCGGGGCAAAGAGCAGGCGCCAGTTGAAATTCAGATTTCCGGCGCTGCTGCAGCTTCCCCAGCGGGTCTTTTGTTCCCGGACGGAGATCCGGTGATACGTAACCTGCATTAAGTTTGCGTAATAAGCAGTTTTTACAGTGAAAATATCGCGCGCTGTCTGGATATACCGTGCCCGTTCCTCCTGGGAAAGCGGAGGATGGGGGACTGTATCGGCGGCGTGTTTTTGTATCTGTGACAGATGCTTTAAGATCCAGCTTTCCTTTTCAGAAAGAAACGTATCGATCAGAGAGCGGGGACAGCGGCGGGGAGCCCGTACGCATACTTTTCCCATGGGAGTGATCTGGATCGCCGTGGTCTTTCTGTTACTGTATATGATCTCATAGTCAAATGGATGTTTCATACGCTCGCCTCCTACAGGAGTCAGTGTAGCAAGAACAGTAAAAAAGTGCAAGAATAAGGAGCAAAAATATGGAACCAGAAAGAATCTTACTGATCGAGGATGATGAAATACTGGCGCAGGGAGTCAGATTAAATCTTTCTCTCGCCGGTTTTGGCGCAGAGACGGCAAGTACTCTGAAAGAAGGAGAGAAACGGCTGCTGGAAGAAGAATGGGATCTGCTTCTTTTGGATGTCAATCTGCCGGATGGAGACGGTTTTTCTTTTGCGGGAAGGATCCGAAAGCAGCAGGACATACCGATCATCTTTCTGACGGCAAAGGATATGGATACGGACATGATGACGGGATTTGAAAACGGGGCGGACGATTATGTGACAAAACCATTCCATGTGCAGATCCTGATACAGCGGATACGCGCGGTCCTGAACCGATATACTGCCGGAAAAAGGCAGGAGAGCAGAAAGAAAGCGGGTAATTTGGAGGTGGATCTTAAGGCATATAAAGTATGGAAAAAGGGAGAAGAATTGATCCTGACGCCGACAGAATTCAAGCTCTTGAGAAAATTTCTGGAGAATCCGGACATCGTCCTTACCCGCGGCGTTCTGTTAGAAGAATTGTGGGACAAGGAAAGGGATTTTGTGGATGAACATACGCTGACGATTTTTGTCAGCAGGCTCCGGTCAAAGATCGCAGATGAAGAATACCAGTATATCCAGACGATCTATGGAACCGGATATCAGTGGTCAGAAAGGAGAAGAAGATGAGCTGTATTTGGATCACAGCAGGAAGCGCAGTCCTGCTGTTTTTGCTTGTGGGAGCAGTGTGGCTGCATATGCGGCGTAAGTATATCCGCTTTACGGAAGAAGTCTGCGAAAGCATAGAGCAGATACTGAAAGGGAGTGCGGGAGAAGCCTTTGATACGGAGTCGGATGAACTGCTGTCCAAGATACAGATGCAGCTGCTGCGCCTACAGGAGATCACGGAATTCCATGCAAGGGAGAGCGAGCGGCAGAAGCAGGAAGTGCAGGGGATTGTATCGGATATTTCTCATCAGCTCAAGACGCCGATCGCAAATATCGTGATGTACTGCGATACAGCGGTCAATCCAAAATTACCGCCGGAAGAACGGGACACCTGCCTGAAGGTTCTGAAACATCAAGTGGGAAAGCTGGAATTTCTTGTGCAGTCGCTGATACAGATGTCCAGGATGGAACAGAATATAATCTGTCTGCATACAGATACCGTATCGCTTACACAGCTTCTGGAAGACGCTAAGGAAAGCATTGCGGTGCGGGCAGAGAAAAAGCAGATAAAGGTAGAAATCAGCGGTACCGGGGAAAAGAGTCTGCGCTGTGATGAAAAATGGACGTTGGAAGCGCTCTTTAATGTGCTGGACAATGCGGTGAAATACTCGGCTCCGGGCAGTACGATCCGTATCCAGTCTGATCCTATGGAAATATATACGAGGATCCAAATACAAGATGAGGGTATGGGGATCGCACCGGAACATATAAACGACGTGTGCAAACGCTTCTACCGGGAAGAGCAGGCGGCACGCACAGAAGGGCTGGGGATCGGTCTGTATCTGACAAGAGAGATCGTAGAAAAAGAAAACGGCTATTTGAAAATACAGTCAAAAAGAGGCATTGGAACGAGTGTTTCTGTGTACCTTTTGAATGTTGACTGAGAATTTTTAGATGTATTTTTTCTTTTTGAGAGGTTTTTGAAACATTTGCCTGCTATCCTTTTATACAAGCAAAAGTAAAGGAGAGACGGGAAAATGTGTATACTTGTTACAGAAAATCTGAAAAAATATTACGGGACGTCGCCTAATGTCGTGCGGGCTCTGGACGGCGTATCACTGGAAGTAGAGGAAGGGGAATTTGTTGCCGTCGTCGGTACAAGCGGCAGCGGCAAGTCAACGCTGCTCAATATGATGGGAGGCTTAGACGTACCGACTGCCGGAGAAGTCATAATAGCGGGGAAGAAACTTTCCGGCATGGACGAGGAGAAGCTGACCATATTTAGAAGACGCCGTATCGGGTTTGTCTTCCAGAATTATAATCTGGTCCCGATCTTAAATGTGTATGAGAATATCATCCTTCCGGTATCCTTAGATGGAGGAAAGCCAGATGAACTGTATCTGAAGAAGATCATCAGTCTGTTAGGGCTGCAGGAGAAACTGACAGAGCTGCCGGGAAAACTCTCAGGGGGACAGCAGCAGAGAGTGGCGATTGCGCGAGCCCTGGCATCTAAACCGGCGATCGTGTTGGCAGATGAGCCTACTGGCAATCTGGATTCTAAGACCAGTCAGGATGTGATCGGGCTGATCAAAGCATCCAGCCGCCAGTTTCACCAGACAGTCGTGATGATCACGCACAATGAAGAGATCGCGCAGACGGCTGACCGGATCATCCGTATCGAGGATGGAAAAATCACGGAAAGCAGGTGGACACAATGAGACGAGATAAAGGCATATCCTCCAATAATAACCGGGGGACGGTGCGCTCTCTCGCCGTGCGCAGTGTAAAGAGCAGCAAGATGAAAGACGTTTTCGTCATTTTGACGATCGCGCTGTCGGTCAGTCTTTTGATGGTTATGGCACTGTTTTATGTAGGACTGAACACAGAGACGCAACGAATTGTTGCTAATATGCAGCATGCAGTGTATTATGAGCTGGACGAAGAACGGCTTATGCAGATGGCAGAAGACGATCGGAGCAGCTATGTGCTGGCAATGAAAGAAGGACAGTCGGTGGAGATCGGCGGGCATATGGTACGGCCGGCGGCATATGGGGCGGATCCTTTGAAAAGCGAAGGCGTAGAAATAGATACTGTGACACCGTCAGTGGGAAAAATACCAGAAAAAGCAGATGAAGTCATGCTTTCAGACGCCTACTGCAAGCTGGCAGATATCCAGGCAGAACCGGGGGAAACGGTCTCCTTTACATGGCTGGACGGCACAACAGAGACATATACGATCTCCGGTATTTATCATACAGCGGAACATCAGCCACTGTATACAGTGCTGTTTTCCGAACGGTATGCCAGAGAAGGCAGTCAGTTAAAGGACGTCCCCTGGGAAGGGATCGTCTGTTTTGCGAAAGCGGAGGAGATGACGCAGCCGGATTTTGAAGAACTGGTCTATAGTTTTGGGGATGATTGTGGTGTGGACAGGAAAGAGATGAACATCAACAACTATTTCCTAAATGCACTTCCGGGCGGAGACATGGCTTTCCAGGAGACGATGTTGGTGATCTGCGTCGGTATCGGCATACTTTTTGTGAGCGTACTTGTCATCTACAGTGTATTTTATCTTTCCGTCGTAGGGCGGATACGCCAGTTTGGACAGCTTCGGACGATCGGCATGACAAAGAAGCAGATACGCAGGATGGTACGTATTGAAGGGCTGCTTTTAAGCGCCGTTGGAATCCCGACAGGTCTGCTTGTCGGAGGCACGGTCAGTTATTTTATCCGTCCGGGCGGCTGGGATATGGTGCATACGTTGGTCGTTGCAGGGATCGTAACACTGGCGGATATCGCGGCCGTACTGGTTTCCGTGCAGAAACCTGCGAAAAAGGCGGCCTCTATTTCTCCGGTGGAAGCGGCAAAATATTCGGGATATGAAGAAGAACATAAAAAAGAGAAAAGGACACAGAGGCAGACAAAAAAACCAGTCAGAAAGATCACTCCGGAAAGTCTTGCTGTTATGAATAATGCCAGAAATAAGAAAAAGACAGTGCTTACCACACTTTCTCTGGGAATCGGCGGAGTATTGTATATGCTGGCGGCATTTTACGTAACGTCTACTAATTTGGAGGGATATGCCAGACAAGGAGAATATAAATATGGAGAATTCCTGATAGGGTATTCGTATAATGTGGCGGAAACCACAGAATATGGAGAGATGCAGCTGCAAAAGGAGCATCCTTTGGATGAAACGATCATGCAGAAAATAGAGGGAATAGACGGTGTGGAGAAAGTTCATACGGTACAGTCAATGGAAATATCCTGGGAAGCACACGGAGATGAGGAAAGCCGGGACGACACCGCAAGACCTCTGGATAAAGAACGGACAGAAAAATTAAAAGAGCAAAGACATACAGGGGAGTTCTCTTATGAAGAAATGGTTCAGGAGGATGGAGTTTTATTTACCCGGGGCGGCGCCTGGGAGGAGGCATACGGCTGGGAATTCCAGGTCGGGGATCCGGTGAAGCTGCGCTGGTATGATGGGGCGAAGGAACAGGAGAAGACATTTACCGTCATGGGGATCATAGACGCTAATGATTTTGATAAAGAACTGGGAGATACATTCACCACATTTCTGATCCCAGAACCGACATTGGCTGCTATGGCAAACGGAATCCATTTGACGGATAAGCTGGTAGTTCAGACCGATACAGAAAAAGAGGCGCAGGTCGGGAAGGAACTAAAAAGCCTGATCGGGCAATATCCTCATTTATCATTGGGAACGTTGGAAGAACAGCGGCAGATGGCAAAATCCCAGTTTACAATCCTATTCTCGGTGATGTTAGGACTAAGTATCTTTATCATCGGTTTTGCGCTGATCAATCTTTTGAATACACTGATCACGAATATACTGACGAGAAGCCATGAATTCGCAATGCTCCAGTCTGTTGGGATGACGAAAAGGCAGCTTTGCAAAATGCTGCGTATAGAAGGATTCATACTGGCGGCAGGCAACCTTGTCATATCTCTTATATTCGGTACTGCGGCAGGATATGCAATGATACAGATCCTTCGGTATTTTGGGGCGGATTATATGCATTTTGTCTTCCCTGTTTGGTATTTTCTGGGGTATGCGGCATTTATACTGCTGGTTCCGATCCTGGTGACAGAATACATGGTTAGAAAATTTCAAAAACAACCGTTGGTAGAGAGATTAAGATAACAAGGATATGGAGAGGGGCAGCAGATTTTACTGTCTGCCGGTAATGGAAAAGGATCGGTTTGTGTCTTTGTGTGACTTTTGAAAGGGAGTGTGATAGAATAAAAAGAAAAACGGAGAAGTATGTTGTCGGATGAAGAATAAAAAGGAAAAAAACATTAGAGGAGAAAAACAGAATAGAGAAGAAAGACAGGCAGGAGGACGTCTGAGAAACTTGCAGAAAGCCTTGGGTATGGAACTGAGGGAGCACAAAAGTTCTTTTATCGTCTACTTTGTGCTCCGGTTCCTTGTGATCGTCATGATGGTTTTACAGATTTTAAATCACAACTATGAAAATGTATTTCTGTGTGCTTTGACATTACTTTTGCTGGTCATACCGAGTTTTGTCCAAGTGACTTTTAAGATAGAGCTGCCTACGACTTTAGAGATCATTATCCTTATTTTTATATTTGCCGCGGAGATATTAGGGGAGATCAGCGAATTTTATCTGATGTTTCCGTTCTGGGATACGGTGCTGCATACGCTCAATGGCTTTCTTGCGGCAGCGATCGGATTTTCCCTGGTGGACTTGTTAAACCGCAATGAACGAACTTCTTTTACCTTATCTCCGGTCTTCATGGCGATTGTAGCTTTTTGTTTTTCTATGACGATTGGCGTGGTGTGGGAATTTTTTGAATTTGGCATGGATCAGATCATGGGATATGACATGCAGAAAGATACGGTGATCCATGTAATCCGTTCTGTAACGCTGGATCCGGCAGGACGGAACGTGCCCGCAGTGATCGATCATATTTCCAGTACAGCTGTAAATGGAACGGAACTGGGACTTGGCGGATATCTGGATATCGGACTGATCGATACGATGTATGATCTGATCGTCAATTTCATCGGAGCGGCTGTCTTCTCTGTGCTTGGATTTTTCTACGTAAAGAACAGGGGGAAGGGGAAAGTCGCACGTCGGTTTATACCTCGCAGAAAGAAAAGTGACCGAGATTTTTTAAAGATCGTATCGGAAAACGTAGGGCGGGAAGAGGAAGAACAGATAGAAGAGCAGAAGGAGTGATCGGATATCCTACTGCTTTTGGACGTACCTCCATAGAAGAAATAGAAGAGAAGCGCCACATATCGTTGCGAAAATATAAAGCAGGATAGCGATGGGATTAGAGATAGTATTTGCAATATCACGGAACACGATCTGCTGCATGGGATAATCCGGATTGATGTAGAACATATTGATAGTGCCTAAGGAATCAAAGGACAGATTGATACATTCTGCAAGAAAGCAGCAGGAAAGATATACAAGCACGTTCAGTCTGAAAGCGGAGAGAGAAAAGTGGAATCGTATGTGTTTCGATAGAGTACAGCCTGCATATATGCCGGACAAGATGAGGAGAAAATGCCAGATATACGAGTGGACAGTAAGCAGAGGCAGGGTATACTTCAGCCCGCTCGTATCGGCAAAGGCGGCTATTCCGCCCAATAGACCGAAGGTAGAGAGAAAAAGCAGAAATATTTCCTGCGTTTTTGGACCGACAAAGGGAAGCAGGAGCATAAGATACATAGGGATACTGCAAAGCTGGAAAGGAAAATACCACCAGTAATAATTTCCGCCGTTTACGGCGAAAGTAAGCAGCAGTTGTTTTAAGAATTCGCTTATGAATAGACAGACTCCGCAGAAAAAGAAATCGCGGAGTCTGTTTTTGTGTACAAGTGCCATGTAGAACCTCCTAGGAATATATATGCAGATGAGATGTCAGTTTTATTATAGAACAAAAAAGAAAAAAATACAGGGGGGAGAAAGTAGGAAGCAATTCGCCAACTACTTGACGAAAAGAAATGAAACTGCTATACTGAACGATGTTCATATTGAGGTGATAGAATGAATACAGTAGTGACATCAAAAGAGGAAATTTTGAAAACCAGCCGAGAGCTGATCCGACAGAAGGGGTGGTCTGCGGTCAATATTCGTTCCGTTGCGGCCGCTTGTGGTGTGTCTGTGGGATCTATCTATAATTATTTTGATTCCAAAGCGGCGCTGGTGGGAGCTGCGGTAGAAAGCATTTGGTGTGAGATTTTTCACCGCCCGGAGGAAGAAGTTGTGTTCCGAGATACACAGGCCTGTATTACTTGGATGTATGAGCGGATGGAATACGGTCACAAACAGTATCCGGGGTTCTTTACCCTTCATTCTCTGGGGTTCATGCAGGAGGATAAAGCAGATGGAAAACGCCGGATGCAGCAAACTTGGAAGCATATTTTAGAGGGCCTGTGCTTTGTCTTAAAAAGTGATGCCAAAGTCCGTTTAGATGCTTTTACGGATAGCTTTACAGCTGAGAAATTTTCGGATGTTCTCTTTTCTCTGATGTTATCCGCACTGCTGCGGCAGGATTACGATCCGGGCGCTGTGCTGGAGATCATCCGCAGAACGCTTTACTAAAATTTCCGCTGCGCCGCGGGGATTTTTTATCCCTTAAACTGAACGATGTTCAAAAAAGGAGGCGAACTATGAAAGTAAAACGTAATACGCTGCTGCTTCTCGCTTGTCTTGTGTGGAGCGCGGCGGGCTTCAATATACTCCGCATCGGATTGATCGCATATCCGCCGTATCTGTCTGTGCTGAATTTTTTATTGTCTATCTTAGTCTTCGGAGTGTTTCAGAAATATATTTTTGGGAAATTGGTAAAAAAGCATACTGCCAGAATCAATGCTTATTTGGAAGAACGACATTTTTTTCTCAAATTTTTTGATAAAAAAGCTTTTGCCATTATGGCTGTGATGATGACCGGCGGTATTGGGCTGCGTGTAAGTGGGATAGCGCCGGAGAGGTTTATCGCAGTGTTTTATACTGGCCTGGGCGCTTCGCTTCTGCTGGCAGGGGTATTGTTTGGCAGGAACTTCTGCAGAGCAGTATTTAATGTGGCTGCCATGCAAAATAAAAATGTATATAAAGGAGAATAAAGTATGCAGGCAATTGTAGAAACACTGTTCGATACAGTCTATCTGATCTCTGTGATCACGATCGGTATCCTGATGATTAAGGAAAGCAAAGGAGAACGTCAATTCCGTTTGTTTGGCTGGATGGCTGTGGTGCTGGGAGCGGGAGATTCCTTTCATTTGATTCCGCGGGCTGTCGCATTGTGTACTGCCGGGCTGGAGAATTACACGGTGCCTCTTGGCCTGGGCAAATGGATAACCTCGATCACTATGACCGTTTTTTATGTGCTGCTGTACTACGTCTGGCGGTATCGATACCAGGTCAAGGGAAAGAGAGGCTTGACTGTTGCTGTATATGTTTTGGCCGGTGTGAGGATCGCTTTATGCATGATGCCGCAGAACCAATGGCTCAATGCCGAAGCACCGCTTTCCTGGGGAATCTGCCGCAACATTCCTTTTGCGCTGCTGGGGCTTCTGGTAATCGTTCTGTTCTATCGCAGCGCAAAAGAGCGTGGAGACCAAGCATTTCGCTGGATGTGGCTGACGATCGTGCTGAGTTTTGGTTTTTATATCCCGGTGGTGTTGTGGGCGGATGCTATCCCCATGATCGGGATGTTGATGATTCCTAAGACCTGCGCCTATGTGTGGACGGTTCTTATCGGATACTTTGCTATGAAAAAGGAAGGTAGATAAAAAATATTACAGGAGGAGAAATCACTATGAAAAAATATATGAATACGGCTTTGTTGTATGCAATCTTCGCTATGGCAGGCGGTGTGTTTTATCGCGAGTTCACCAAATTTAATGGTTTTACAGGCAGAACTACACTGGGTGTGGTACATACGCATTATTTTCTGCTGGGGATGGTATTTTTCTTGCTGTTGCTTCTGTTGGAAAAGAATTTTTCCTTTACAGGGGCAAAGACAGGACGGATACTGGCGGTCTATCATATTGGTCTGAATCTGACTGCTGCGATGTTTGTGGTGCGAGGTGTGACACAGGTGCGAAAGCCTGCGCTGTCTTCCGGCATGGATGCGGCGATTTCCGGTACTGCCGGGATCGGGCATATCCTGTTGGGAGTTAGTTTAGTACTTCTTCTGCTGCAGATCAAGCGAGTCGTTTTAAAAGAATAAAATATACTTTCTGGATAAAGGGTGGGCAGAATACGGAAAAACCACTAGGAGAAGGGAATGTTCAATGCTGGGGCATGAGTATTCCCTTCTTTAAATATTCCAGGATATAGGTATGTATACTTGCATTTTGACAGGGATTATACTACAATAATTTTATTCGATCGGCTGGAAGGGCATTTTGCGCCCTTTTATCCGTAAAATAGTTTGAATTTTGAAAAAAGAGGTATCCCATATGGGCGAGAAAGAGAGACAACGATCTCTTGTAGAGATCATGAATGATGTATTAAGTACAGTTAGGGATTATTATGATGCAGAGTATGTGTATTATATAGAAAAAGAATATGACGACGTAGAGATGATTTATGAATGGTGCGCGGAGAATGTACCGTGGCAGAGAGATAAGATCAAAATGATGGGGGCAGAGCAGCAGCCCAAATGGATGAAACAGGAAATCACAGATACGACAGAAGATAATTACAGTATCTTCGAGCAGATCAGAGAAGATACGACGGCGATCCTGGCTGTCATCGGTGTACACAAAGGCGGCTGTGAATTATCCTTGATGCGGGCGGTACTTCCCTTTATCACGCAGGCGATCGTTTTGCAAAAGCAGCAAAAACAGCAGGAGTATTTAAGTTACCATGATGATCTGACAGGACTGCTGAACAGAAATAGCTTTGTGCAATATCTGACAGAAGCGGAAGAGAAAAAGTGGAAGACTCTCGGGGCTTTATCTGTAGATATTAATGGACTGAAGAACTTTAATAAGGAGTTTGGCCGTGACTATGGAGATGAAGTCGTGATCCGTGTGGGAGAGGTTCTGGAAGAGTTCTTCAAAAGCGGTATGGTATTTCGACTCACGGGAGATGAGTATCTGGCGATCGCAGAGGACGCGTCCTATGAAGATTTTATGAAGAATGTGCATGCGGCGCATGACAAACTGGATAATATAAGCCTTGGACTGGTCACTATGGGATATGCATGGGAGAAAATAGACATCAATGTGGATAATCTGGTAGCCCATGCGGAAAATATGATGCGGGAAGAAAAGCAGAAGTATTATAGGAACCTGAAAAAGGGACATCAAGAGCCGATCATCAAACAAGACCTTCTGCAGGATATCGAACAGGGCAGCTTTATAGTATGTCTGGTACCTAAGATGGATGTCGCGACAGAGGAGATCGTGGGAGCCGAGGCGGTTGTACGCTACCACCACAAAGACCTGGGTATTTTAAATCCAGAGAGATATATCACGCTTCTGCAGGAAACACGTTTGTCGCATTACCTGGATCTCTATGTGTTTGAAGAAGTATGTAAAACACTGCGCAGATGGGAAAGAGAAGACATCCCCATGCTTCCTATATCGGTGAATTTCGCGGGGGCAACATTGTGCCAGGTGGATATTGCGGATCGGATGATGGCTTTGATCGAAAAGTATCATGTGTCCTGTGAATATCTGGAAGTGGAAGTTTCGGAATCGTACGCAAATATGAATCAGGAAATGCTCACAGAGACAAGTAATAAGATACGAAAAGAAAACGTACGGGTGATTCTGGATCATTTCGGTGCGAAGGATTCCAGCCTTTCTATACTGTCTGTTATGGAATTTGACGGACTGAAGCTGGATAAAGGAATTGTATCGAATATTGTAAGCAGCGGCCGCAGCAGGATCGTGGCAAAGGCTGTGATCGATATATGCAGACAGCTTGGCGCCTATGTTTTGGCATCCGGGGTAGAGACGCAGGATCAGCTGAATGTATTAAACGAATTAGGATGCCATTATGCACAAGGAAGTCTTTTTAATAAGCCGATCACAATAGACACGTTTGAAGTGCGCTACTTAAAAGACAGATGAGCAAGAGGGAAAAAGGAAAAATGATATGGTAAGAGCCTGGGCTGCAGATATTCGTTCTCTGCTGGAAGAAGAACGCTACAGAAAGTATTATGAGGAACTTCCGGCTTTTAGACAGGAAAAGGCTGACAGGATGAAAAGAAAATTAAACAAAGCCCAGAGCGTGGGCGTATGGGCTTTGTGGGAGAAGATAAAGACAGAATACGGGCTCTCACAAAACAGTGTCTTTAATTTTTCTCATTCTGGTTTCTGGGTGATGTGTGCCGCAGAAATGGAAGGGAATGCAAATGTGCAGGTTGGCTGTGATATCGAACAGATAAGAAAAGCAGATCTGCAAATGGCAAGCCGGTTTTTTTGCCCTTCTGAGTATAAACGGATCTTAGAAGCTGTCTGTGAAAAAGAGGAGGACACTGTATTCTGCCGATATTGGGTGTTGAAAGAAAGTTTTATGAAAGCGACCGGAAGAGGTATGGGACTTGCGCTTAACGCATTTGAGATTGTTTTGGACGATCCGCCCAGACTGGTCAAAAAGCCGGAGGCGTTTCATAAGCCATACTATTATCGGGAATATGAGACAGAGGGGGAAGCCTATAGAATGGCTGTTTGTTCCACGCAGGAAGAGATAGATTCTAAAATACATATGGAGTTTAGACTGTGATGAAAAAAATGAGTAAAAAAATAAAAAGAATTTTAATGATGGGACTGGCAGCAGGTGTTTTATTCGGGATTCTGCTCACGATCGCCGCGGCAAAACATGTCGTGGATTCCCATGAAGAGAAACTGACTGCACAGAATCAAAAGCTGGAAACAGAGAATAAGGAATTAAAAAGCAAACTGCAGAAAGAAACGGCGGTTGAAGCAAGCGCAGAGATTCTTGCCGGAGATAAAGAAGGCTGGGCTTTGGCACTTGTGAATGACAGCCATCCTTTGGCAACGGATTATGTACCGGAATTGACGGAGATCGACACAGAACGGTCTGTAGATAAGAGGATTGCGGAAGATCTGGAAAAGATGATGCAGGATGCGCAGGACGAAGGACTGAGTATGTATGTGGCATCGGCCTATCGTTCTTATGAGCAGCAAAGGGAAGTATTTAACACTACGATGCAGGACTGGATCGTGCAGGGGTATGGTCCGATGGACGCATATGACGAGACGAAGAAGTCGGTTGCGGTGCCGGGAACGAGTGAGCATGCGACAGGATTAGCAGTGGATATCATTGCGTCTGACTATGAAGAATTAGATGAAGCGCAGGGAGATACTCCGGAGCAGAAATGGCTCATGGAACACTGTGCGGAATATGGTTTTATACTCCGCTATCCACCGGAAAAGGCAGATGTGACAGGGATCATTTATGAACCATGGCACTACCGGTATGTAGGAAAAGAAGCGGCCAAAGAGATCACAGAGAAGGGGCTGACTCTGGAAGAATATCTGGAGCAGTAGCCGCTTTGCGTAAAGGAGATATACAAATAAATAGTTTAAGAGGATAGAAGAGAACGGACGATCATGTTTCCGACAGAGTCGGCAAAATGACTGATATCTCGGATCTTGACAAAGTCCCTGCCGAAGATTTCTTTTGCGGCAGGGATATCTTTTTCTATACCCATAAATACGCCGAGTACCTGGATCCCCTGTTTCCTTAAGGCACGGATTTCTTTTGCGGTATCCTGTATACCGATCTGGTCTGTGTACTCTTTGTTGCGGTAAAAAGGACCTTCTTTTGCTGCGTGGTCATCACAGGGACTTGCATCCGAGAGCATGATCAATAGTCTGCGTTCGCAGGGAGAGGACTTCATCAGATGAGCGGCGCCTCTAAGGGCAAGTCCGTCACGATTGTTTCCGGCGGCAGTGTAGGAAAAGATTTCCTGGTTTTGTTCCTTTTCTTCATAAGTACGATACAGGCGCATGACGGTGCAGCCTCTGATGCTGCAATAGGCATAGATCTGTACCGGGATGTGCAGGCGGGTGAGACTCTCCGCAAGAATATATGCCTGCGCGGCGATACTTTCCTGGCAGCTTTTTCTGGAGGAAGAGGCATCCAGAAGTAGATCGATGGAAAAATCAGCACAAATCGTTTCTTCTTGTTTGATAAAGATACGGTCGTCATGCAGATGAAGAGTACGCCATATCTGTGAAGGATCCAGAAGACCGGAGCGGGAACGGCTCATATCTTTCGGGGAAAGGGAATGCAGCACGGAAGAAAGCCTTTCGGTCAGGCGAAGGATACTGCTGTGGTGAAGCGGCAGAGAACGTTTATAATAGGCTATATTTTGCTCTTTCTGCCGGAGAGTCTCCTGGCGGAATGTCTGCACTTCTTTTTGTACCCTGGCAGGACATTCTGCGATAGGAGGAAGAACACCCCGGGTAAAATACAGATGCAGTCCGGTGTGGTTTCCTGTGCATAGTACTTGTTCTAATTTTAAGAGCGTGTGTTCGGAATGTATGCTTTCGCCGAAACAGGCTCTTATATATTGTCCAGAAAGCTCTGTATTTTCCGGGTGGGTAAATTGCAGCAGAATACCGAATCGGCGTGTGAGAGAGCCGACAGGACCGGGAGAGGTCTTTTTTTCTGCGGAAGTCTGGATCCGTACAAAACCGGAATGGACTCTGCCAAGGGAATAAAAGGCGGGAAGCACTTTCTGGAGAAAATACACCCCTGTTTTTGGCGGGGCGGAATGAGGGATATACTGAAAATAAATCCGATAGATTTCTTTTGTTTTTTTTATGATCTCCAGAGAAGAAAGAGAGGCGCTGTAGGACAGAGCCTGCAGCAGGTCTTTTTCCCATGCGGGCAGAGAGATGTCCTGTCCGAGTATTTCGCAGCAGCGTCCCTTTTGAAGAAGCAAAAGGAGGGAGGAAGCGCCTTCTTTTCGCAGTTGTTTTAGATTTAAAGCGGCATACTCTTTTCGAAGTTCTTGCAAAGCGGGCCGTTTTGCCACTTCTTTTTCGTAGACGGCATTTTCCAGTCCAAGCCAGAAGATTCCTTCATAAAGTGCCTTTTTTCCGGAGCCAAGAGAAATAAAAAGACGTTCTATTTCCGCAGGTTCATACCATTTATATACCAGACCGATGATGATGTTCAGATATACGTCCGCTGTTCCTGTTCTGTCAAAAGCGAGATAAAGCGGGTCGAAACCGTAGTCTCCGGCAGCGGACCAGACGATATTTTTTGCCCGTTTTTCTTCCTGTAGATGGTGCTCCATAGTTATACCTCAAATAATATGTTATGGTCCAGATGGCGGGGAAGGCGCGCACGGATGGTATCCCGGATCAAAGTCTGTTCATAGGTGTCAAAAGATTTATTTGTAATCCCCAAGTCAAGAGCTGTGTGCGCTTCTAGTCCCTTTGCCATAAGAGAGAGGGCGTCTAAAAGTCCACGCAGATCTAAAGATTTGGAGGAAATTTCAGCGTTCTCACATTTTTTCTGCAGATCTAAAAAGAGTGCTGCGAATTGCTCAATATATTTTTGCTTCATGGCGGGAAATTCTCCTCGAAGAAGCTTTTGCAGCTGTTTCTCTGTGATCATTGGCATTTGAATGACAACAAAACGAGAAGTGAGTGCCTCGTTTAGTTCTTTCGTACCGGCGTAACCGTAATTCATAGTGGCGATAAAACGAGCGGCAGGGTGCAGCGGTATGCGTTCATATCCGGGAACGTCGATGACACGGCGGAAATCGAGAGCAGAATGCAGGACTGCCATTGCTTCATTTCTTGCCATGTTGATTTCATCCAATATGGCGAAACCTCCGTATTTTGCGCAGAGGAAGACCGGACCGGGACGGAAAGTGACTTTTCCATCTGCAAAAGTATCACAGCCGATCAAGGTGGAGGCGTCTGTGTTTACATGGAAAGAAATATCCCATCTGGGACGGGAGAACACGGCGGCTAGATTTTCGGCAAATATATTTTTCCCGGTTGCCTTGTGTCCTGCCAGAAGGATATTCTTCCCACTTAAAATAGCGCAGATTGCTTCTTCCCATACCTCTTTTCCATAATAAAACTGAGAGGGGGAAGGGATACGATCTTCAAATTTGTTCAAAACAGGATACTGTTTTTTGAACTGTTCGACAGCTTCTGTAAGGTTGGGGTTAAGATGTTCTTCTTTTACATACTCTAACACAAAAATTCCTCTTTTCATCATGATGTACACCCCATATTATAAAGAAATACGTCTCTATTTACAACGGCTATGTTGTTGACGAAGAAACCTAGGTTTGATAGAATGGGTAAAGGGAAAATGATAGGTTTATGAAGCAACAATATTGTTGCTTCTAAAGAATAATTGGAGTATAAGGGCACATAAGGAGGAAAGTCATGGAAGACCTGACATTTGGAGAACAAGTCAAAATCATTCTTGGAAGAAAGGGAATGACCATTAAGGAGCTGGCGGAACAGATTGAAGAACAGACTGGAAAGAAAATGTCGAGGCAAAATCTGACGCAGCGCCTGGGGAGAGATAACTTTCAGGAGCAGGATATGAGGATGATCGCAGGGATATTGGGCTGCTCGTTTCAGTTGAGTATTCTGGCGAAAGAGACGGTACAGCATCCGCAGGAAGAAACAGCGAAGAAAGAGCCGGCTGTGCAGGACAATACAGAGCCTTTGGCGATCTTGCCGGTAGAGGAAAGTACAGCTGACAGAGAAGAACGTGACATGACGATCGGGGAACTGTATGAGATACATCAAGAATTGGATGAACTGGAGAAAGAGGCAAAAGCAGGAGAGCCGGCGGAGACACTCAGAGAAGAACTAGAAAATACAGGAAAGAAGGAGAAATTCCCGACAGGGGGGATTTTCTTCCGTAAAAAAGAGAAAGCCAGTTTGGAAAAAGAAAGACAGCATGCAGATCAAAACCATAGAAATGCGGCAGATCGGGAAGAAAAGGTGTCTGTCGGAAAGACCTATGAGAAGGCAGAAGACTTCGAACCGGTCCTGCGGCATAATGATGAAGCGGAAGACAGAGAATTAGGAGAAGTCAATCCATATACAGGAAGAGAGTACCAGTCAAACAGTGTGCGTATGCATCCGACAAGGATCGGTTATGTACAGGTATATGATAGAAAGACGCATAAATGGACAGATATGACAGAGTGGGCGTTTTTAGGATATCAGGAGAGGATGAAAGCGCTGCTTGGAAAGTCATATGAACCGCCGATTTATCTGGATTAAAGGGCAGAAAGGACAGAGGGCTCATGGAGTGGGACACATTGCTTTCCACACAGAGAATGCGGGAAGGCAAAAGCAAAAAGAATTTCAAATCGACAGATCTGCGCAGTGAATTTGAGAAAGATTATCACCGTATTATCGGCAGTGCGTCGTTTCGCAGACTTCAGGATAAGACACAGGTATTTCCTCTGGACAAGAGTGACTTTATCAGAACGAGGCTGACCCATTCGCTGGAGGTGGCGTCGCTTGGGAAATCTCTGGGACAAAATATCGGGGAAAATATTTTGAGCTGTCGCAAAGACGGCGGATTTACTGTGCAGATGAAAGAGGATATCTGTCACATATTAGAATGTGCGGGGCTGATACATGATATAGGTAATCCCCCCTTTGGACATTTCGGGGAGACGGCGATCAGAGAGTGGTTTGAGCGCAATCTTCCGCAGCTGTTGTTTCGTGGGGAGCGGGTGGAAGAAAAACTGACGCCCCAGATGAGAGAAGATTTTTATCATTTTGAAGGCAACGCGCAGGCACTCAGGCTGGTGACAAAACTGCATTATCTGGTAGATGAATACGGAATGAACCTGACCTACGCTTTGCTGAACACCATCGTGAAATACCCAATCCCTTCTGACAAAATAAATAGACAAAGCGGCAATATAAAAGATAAAAAAATGGGATATTACTATGCAGACAGAGAGGTGTTTGAGGAAATCTCCAAGGCAACGGGAACGGGAAACCGGCGCCATCCGCTGACGTATATCCTGGAAGCGGCGGACGATCTGGCATATAAAACAGCGGATATAGAAGATGCCTTTGTGAAAGGCTTTGTCTCGTATCACGCACTGGAAAAGGAATTAAGTGTTTTACAAGGACGCGGTGCAGACGGCAGATTTGATGCCGCAGGTAAATTACACGAATTGTATGAGCGGGGAAGAAAAAAGCAGC
This sequence comes from Mediterraneibacter sp. ICN-202921, assembly GCF_037890075.1. Classification (NCBI taxonomy): domain Bacteria; kingdom Bacillati; phylum Bacillota; class Clostridia; order Lachnospirales; family Lachnospiraceae; genus Mediterraneibacter; species Mediterraneibacter sp. ICN-202921. Next base: position 59,880 of record NZ_JBBKBE010000002.1, read on the forward strand.
CCCAGAATCCGGAATCCTATGCGGTGAAAAATTGGATCGTGAGAGTACAGGGGTTTTTGATCAGCTGCGCGACTTATGGCTTTACCTCACATTATGAGGAAATCATGGAAGGGTCGTTTTGCCAGGATCTGTTTTACGGAACTTGGGGAGAAGAATTGATGGAGTTGTTGGGGGATATTGCGTTTCGATATGTATTTTCCTCCAAGGCGATCTACAAGATGGAGGTTTCTGAGGCAGTGATCCTGGATTTCCTTATGGATAAGCTGGTGCATGCCGTTTTATATTACGATACAGAGGAAAAACCGGATTCCATAGACAGCCGTGTGATTTCTTTTATATCAGATAATTATAAAAATGCATACAAGCTGCAGGCAGAAGGAAAGACAGAGGAAGAAAAACTGTATCTCCGCCTGCTGCTTGTGACAGATTATGTCTGCGGTATGACAGACAGCTATGCAAAACGCTTGTATCAGGAGATGAATGGGATCATTTGATATAGCGGCACCAGTGTCCGAAATCGGCTTCGTCGTTTCGTTCCTCATCCTCTAGATCCAGGATCTCTGTATAGGAGCGTGTAAACTGCGGAAAGCCAAACAGGCTGGCGGCTCGTGCTTCGTGGGTATCGTAAATACCGGGGACGCCAAGCCAATAGTGACCATCTTCTTCTACTAGAAGGAGGTGGTTATAATTATGATATCCATGCAGTAAAAAGCTATTATTGGCGAGAAACCAGAATTTTTTCGGAAGAAGGCACAATTCGCTGCGCTGGATCTTGCGTGCAGAAACCGTCTTTTTGTATTCGTCTTCTGTTCGTTCATTTTCTGTTGAGACTGTCTGTGTTTCATATGGTTCATTCGGGCGCGTCACTTTTTGCAGAGCCTCCTCATCAGCGCCTTGTTCCGCAGCAAGTTCTTCTCCAGCAAGCTTTTCCGCGGCGGGTTCCTCTGCCTGCGGGGGCCCTGCGACAGGAGTTTCTGTCTGTGAAGGCTCTGTGACGGGAACTTCTGCCTGTGAAGGCTCTGCTGGGGGCTCTGTGACGGGAACTTCTGCCTGCGGAGGTTCTGCGGCAGGATCTTCTGCCTGCGGAGGCTCTGTGGGAAGTTCTTCTTCCGCTTGAGTCTCTGTGGGGGGCTCTTCTTTAGCGGGGAGTTCGTCGTAAGGCACGATATTTTTGGGGACGATATGGGAGACGACCCATAATTTCTCCGGCGCTGTCTGCAGCGTTTCAGGTGGCGCTTTCAGAAAGAAGCCGTCTATGTTTTCCAGTGTCCGACCCTGTGGGAAGATGGACTCTGACACGGAAATACGTGCGGACAAAGAATGTTCCATACAAGTCAGTGTGGTGAGTTTTTTAGCAATGCTGCGTTCGCTGTCTTGGTAGAAAACATACAAGTCTACCTTGCCCTGCGCGTGGACTTTAATGCCCCGCGCCTGTATCTGCAGGATACAGGTGTGATAATGCCGGGTAATCTTAAAAAAACCGACATTACGTATTTTGTGAGTATTTTCATATTCATATAAATAACAATTACCGGGATTCATACCATATACCTCTGGTCTTGTCTTTCTTCTAAATCTATTCAGGACCGGAAGGAAAAAGAACCAGGTACAAAAAGAAATTGAAAAGGAACAGGATACAGATATGCAGAAGCAGACGGATGAAATATATATGAAGGAAGCTTTGAAACAGGCGCGCAAGGCATATGCATTGGAAGAGACGCCTATCGGCTGTGTGATCGTGCGGGAGAACAGAATTATCGCCAGAGGGTATAACAGGCGCAATACAGAGAAAAGTCCTCTTGCGCATGCTGAGATCTCGGCTATAAAAAAGGCGAGTAAAAAGACCGGGGACTGGCGGCTGGAGGACTGCACCTTATATGTCACGCTGGAACCGTGTCAGATGTGCGCAGGCGCGATCGTGCAGGCTCGTATCAAACGAGTTGTCGTGGGCTGTATGAATCCGAAAGCAGGCTGTGCAGGGTCGGTTTTAAATCTTTTGCAGATGGAGTCGTTCAACCATCAGACGGAACTGACAACAGGTGTGTTAGGCGAAGAATGCAGTGAAATGATGAAACAGTTCTTCAAAGAACTAAGGCAAAAAAAAGCACTGTGCCGTCAGCAGTCCAAAGAAATGGAATGAGAAACACAGTGTACAGATTTTTTTATGTGCGCCACGCTTCGAACTAGGTTCATAAACGTTACCCCGGCAGTTAACTCAGTCCAGGCACCCTCACGGCACCCGGGAGATTCTGCTTAGTGCTGCTTCGTTCCCGACCTGACACGGTTCGCAGATTCCCGTCGCGTAAGACCCAGGCATCAACATCACTTACCGGGGGCAGCTTTACAAACTTTCGCCCTCTGCGCGGCATCACCCCTGCTATAGCGGATTGCAGGTACAAGGTACCGCTAACACCCCGGCTGCACAGATTTTAATTTTACCTTGTTTTGTAGAAAAAGTCAATGGAGGAAACTATGAAAGTTTTACTGACAGCAATAAACGCCAAATATATTCATTCTAATCTGGCAGTATACAGCCTGAAAGCATATGCAGAACAATATGGATATAAGGCAGAAATAGCAGAGTATACGATCAACCAGCCGTTCCAGGATATATTGGGAGATCTGTTTGGACAGAAACCGGATGCGATCTGTTTTTCCTGCTATCTTTGGAATATTTCCTATGTAGAAGCCCTGCTTACAGAGCTCCCTAAGATCCTGCCCGGCGTGCGCTTATGGCTGGGAGGTCCGGAAGTATCCTTCAACGCGAGGGAACTGCTGGATAGGTATCCGCAGCTGGAAGGGATCATGTGCGGAGAGGGAGAAGAGACCTTTCGGGATCTGATGGCGTGTTTGGAAAAAGGGAATCCACGTATGGAGAGGATACAGGGGATCGTCTTTCGCAGAAAAGCAGACGGGAAGATTATAGAGACACCGGCACGTCCGGTCATGGATCTGAATCAGGTTCCTTTCGTGTATGAGGATATGAAGGAGTTTGCGAATAAGATCATTTACTATGAATCGAGCCGGGGCTGTCCTTTTTCCTGCAGTTACTGTCTGTCCTCCATCGATAAATGTCTGCGTTTTCGAGATATAGAAAGAGTCAAGCAGGAACTGCAGTTTTTTATAGATAAGAAAGTATCCCAGGTAAAATTTGTAGACCGGACTTTTAATGTAAGACATGACCATGCAGTCGCAATCTGGAAATATCTGCTGGAACACGATAACGGTATTACCAATTTCCACTTTGAGATCGCGGCAGATCTGTTGCGTGAAGAAGAATTAGAATTGATCGGAAAGATGCGTCCGGGACTGATCCAGCTGGAGATCGGCATACAATCTACCAATGAGAAGACACTGGCAGAAATCCTGCGGACGATGCAGTTTTCCTGTGTGGCAAAAGCCGTGCGGCAGGTGCAGGAGAAGAAAAATATACATCAGCACCTGGATCTGATCGCCGGACTCCCCTATGAGGATATGCAAAGCTTCAGAAAATCTTTCTGCGATGTGTATGCGCTGAAACCGGAGCAGCTGCAGTTAGGATTCTTAAAAGTCTTAAAAGGTTCCCGTATGCACGAAAAAGCGGGAGAATATGGGCTTTTGTATCAGGACAGACCGCCTTATGAGGTCCTTTCCACCAGATGGATGTCCTATGGGGAAATCAGACAGCTGAAAAAGATAGAGGAAATGGTGGAGGTCTATTATAACAGCAGGCAGTTTGTCTATACGATGGAGCTGCTGGAGAAGGAATATACCGATGCGTTTGCCATGTATGAGGCGCTGGCGGTATATTATGAGAAAGAGAAGCTGGAGATGGTCAATCTCACAAGATTGTCCAGATTTGAGATTTTGTTTGCTTTTATCAGCCAGACAGAGGTGAGAGATAAGGAGAGTTACAGACAGTCCTTGCTGTTAGATCTGTACATGCGGGAAAATGCGAAGCGGCGTCCCTGCTTTGCGCAGGAACTGCAGATCACCAAGGAAGAGACAAGAAAGTTCTATGAAAAAGAGGCGCAGGAATTCCGGTATCTGAAAGGATATGAACAGTATGACAGGATGAAGATACGCAAGATGACGCATTTAGAATGGATCGGAGGAAAGCTGCTTCTGTTTGACTACCAGAATCGGGACAGACTCACACATCAGGCAGCAGTATATGAAGTCACGGATAACATAGAGAAAAAAGTATAAAAGGAAAAGAAAGAGATGAAGAAACGTACAGGGGAAATCCTGAAAATACTGGACGAACAGTTTGGGACAGAGTATATCTGTTATCTGCATTATGAGACGCCGTGGCAGCTTTTGATCGCAACAATGCTAAGTGCACAGTGCACGGATGCGCGGGTGAATATTGTGACGGCAGATTTGTTCCAAAAATATGATACGCTGGAAAAATTTGCGAACGCAGATATAAAAGAATTGGAACAAGATATAAAACCAACAGGATTCTATCATAATAAAGCAAAGAATATCATAGCGTGCACGAAAGCCTTGGTGGAACGTTTCCACGGAGAAGTACCTCGGAGTCTGGAAGAGCTGACTTCCCTGGCAGGCGTGGGGCGGAAAACAGCAAATGTCATACGGGGGAATATTTATCATGATGCCAGCGTAGTAGTGGATACACATGTAAAGAGAATCTCTAAGAGACTGGGACTGACTTGCAGTGAAGACCCGGAGAAGATCGAGCAAGATCTGATGAAAGAGCTGCCGGAGGATCACTGGATCTTGTATAACATACAGATCATCACATTCGGCCGGTCTGTCTGCACGGCGAGAAGCCCCAAATGCGGACAGTGCCGCTTGCAAAAATACTGTAAAGAGTATAAAATGTAGTGTATTCAGACAGATTAGGAGAGATAGATGTATGAATTTTTATGATAAGAAGTTCAAGAAGATCGTGTCCATCGGTATACTCGTGATCATTGGGGCGATGGTCTTGACGATGGTATTGCCTTATATCATATGATATTGAGGGAAAAGAGTGAGGCGGGGCGTATATGGACAAACAGAAGAGGAAGCGCAGGAAAGGCAGAAGATATACATCAGGCAAAAGGACAATGGCAGGATTGATCCTTCTTTTGGTCTGCGCAGTCTGTGTGATCGCAGCCGTACAGTTTTTCCTGCACAGGACAATCGATCAATATGATAAGAACATTATGATACAAGGTATTTCTGTAGGGATAACAGATGTATCAGGTATGACAAAAGAAGAGGCGAAAGCAGCTGTTCTAGCGGATACAGAGAGTATTGGCCAGGAGAAGATGACGCTGGTTTTGGAAAATGGCGATCAGGCAGAGACAACTTTGACAGAATTGGGGCTTACGGTAAAAAGCCTGGACAATGTGCTTAAACAGGCAGCAGACTATGGAAAAGTCGGAAATGCGGTGAATTGCTATAAAATTCTAAGAAATGCAGAAAAAGGGAAAGTTAAGAAAAATTTTCCTGTTCAGTATAAGGTGACAGAAAAAACGGCGGCGCCTGTATTAGAAGAATGTTTGGATCCGCTTTTAAATCTTCCGGTCAATGCATATGTGACACAGGATGAAAGCGGCGTTGTCATCGTAGAAGAACAGCCGGGAGAGACACTGGATATAAAAAAGACAGTGAAGAATATCGAGCAGTTTCTGGGAAAAAAATGGAACAGAAAAGGCGGGGAAGTGCAGGCAGAAGTCAGCCATATCGAACCAGAGATGACAAAAGAAGATCTGTCGGAGATCACAGATCTTCTTGGGAGTTTTACGACTTACTATGGAAACGATGGCTCCGGGCGGGCTTTGAATGTGGAATCCGGAGCAGACCATCTAAACGGCACACTTCTCAAACCGGAAGAAGAGATCTCTGTCAATGGGGTGATGGAGCCATATACAGAGGAAAATGGTTATTATCCTGCGGCTTCCTATGAAGGAGACAGAGTCGTAGAATCTATGGGCGGCGGCATCTGCCAGGTGTCAACGACGCTGTATAATGCAGTGCTAAGAGCAGAGTTGGAAGTGACAGAGCGGCATCCCCATTCTATGCTGGTTTCCTATGTAGAACCATCTATGGATGCGGCAATCGCAGAGGATATACTGGATCTGAAATTCAAGAACAGCTATAAAACTCCTGTCTATATTGAAGCCTATTATGCAGATGGCGCTTTGACTTTCCATATCTATGGGAAAGAGACAAGAGCAGAAAACCGGACGGTGGAGTATGTAAGCGAGACACTGGAGACAGAAGAAGCAGAAGGAAAGTACTTTGTCGCTACGGAAGATCCGATCGGATACATAGCAACTCAGAGTGAGGCACATACAGGCAAGACGGCGCAGTTGTGGAAAATCGTGTATGTGGATGGACAGGAAGTCAGCAAAGAAATCATTAATTACAGTCAGTATCTGCCTTCCCAGGAAACAGTCGGAGTCGGCACAGCGTCGGATAATGCAGAATATACGGCGAAAATATCCGCAGCGGTCGAGTCGCAGGATGAGGCAAAGATACAGAAAGCCATACAAGAGATCACAGGCGGAAGTTCATAAGAAAACAGACAGAAAAACAGATAGGAAAAGAGGAATCCATGAAGGTTGGAAATCTATCACAGACCGTATGGAGACGGGATATAAAAAAGAAGATACAAGCGAGACGAAAAGAAATACTTTTTCCGCTTTCAGCAGAGGAAAATGTGTCTATGCTGAAAGAGGTTTCTCCAAAAGAGGCACCGATCTTCGCATGGGCGCAGGCGGCTGTCGGCGGAGAACATACAAAGACGGGGGTATATGCGATCCTTCGCGCGGCAGGTGATCTGGCGGCAAAAGGAGCGGAGCCGGTCGCAGTGTCGGCGCAGATCTTAAGTCCGCTAAAAGAGCAGGAAGAAAACATCGTGCGCATGGCAGCAGCCATGGAAAAATTGTGTGAAAAACTGGATATGCAGATCACCTGCATAAGAGCGGAAGGAAGTCCGTCCGTCTGTCAGACGGTCGTCCATGTGACAGCAGCAGGCATATGCAGAGAAGATGTGGGCAAAGAAAAGATAAAAGGGGACAGAGAAATTCTTTTGTGCGGATATGCAGGTCTGGAGGGAACGCTTTTGATCGAGGCAGAGGCAAAAGAAGAACTGGGCGAAAGATTTACGCCCTCCTTTTTACGGCAGACGGAGAGCTTGGAGGAAATGCTGTGTACGCCTTCTGTACTGCTGGAGGCTTATGCGCATGGCGCGTCGGCGGTGCGGCAGATTGGAAGCGGCGGGATATTGGCAGGACTCTGGGATCTGTCGGAAAGCTTGGGAATCGGGATGGAAATCGAACGGTCTCATATCCTGATCCGCCAGGAGACAGTGGAGATCTGTGAGTATTATCAGTTGAATCCGTATCAGATGACCTCTGCTGGGAGCGCCCTGATCGTGACAGACAAAAGTGCGCAGCTGCTGGCGTTTTTTAAACGGGCGGGGATACGAGCCGGAAGGCTTGGGGTTGCCACGGACGGAAAAGACCGGGTAATCACAAGCGGCACAGAAAAAAGGTATCTGGACAGGCCGGCGCCGGACGAATGGCTGCGCTGGCAAAGTGAAAGAATGAATCAGAAAAAATAAAAAGCAGGAGGCAGCAACATGAATCAGAATGATTTGAGACTGGAAATACTGAAATATCTAGAAAAAAACAGTCGTGTGGACTTAAAAGAACTGGCGGTATTGCTCGGTGTATCGGAAGTAGATATAGCAAACGCCATGTCCAATATGGAACAGGAAAAGATCATATGTGGATACCATACGTTGGTAGACTGGGATAAAGCGGGCGTGGAAAAGGTGACGGCACTGATCGAGGTCCGTGTCACCCCGCAGAGGGACAGAGGCTTTGACAGGATCGCAGAACGGATCTACAGATATCCGGAAGTGTTTTCTGTGTATCTGATATCCGGCGGCTATGATCTGCTTGTTACGATAGAAGGCAAAACGCTCAAAGAAGTGTCTCGGTTTGTCTCGGAAAAACTTTCTACGATCGATGAAGTCATCAGTACTGCCACATACTTCATCCTGAAAAAATATAAGGATTATGGGACGATCATGGGACCAAAGAAAGAATCCGAAAGAATGAAGGTGACACCATAATGCGTACACCGTTATCTAAAAAGATCATTGATATACAGCCTTCCGGGATCCGAAAATTTTTCGATGTGGCAAATGAAATGGAAGATGCGATCTCGCTCGGCGTGGGCGAGCCGGATTTCGATACTCCGTGGCGTATACGGGAAGAAGGCATCTTCTCTCTGGAACGAGGGAGGACGTTTTATACTTCCAACGCAGGGCTGAAGGAATTAAGAGAGGAGATCTGCCGTTATATGGAGCGAAAGATCCATGTCTCCTATCATCCGAATACAGAGACACTGGTGACTGTCGGAGGAAGTGAAGCAATCGATGTGGGACTCCGCTGTATGCTCGATCCCGGGGACGAGGTATTGATCCCGCAGCCAAGCTACGTATCCTATCTGCCCTGCACGATCATGGCAGACGGGGTACCTGTGATCATCCCGCTCCAATATGAAAATGAATTTAAACTGACCGTAGAAGATCTGGAGAAGTATACGACAGAGAAGACAAAAGTACTGATCATGCCGTTCCCGAATAATCCTACCGGTTCGATCATGACATGGGAAGATCTGGAACCGATCGCACAGTTTGTCAAAGAGCACGATCTGTATGTGATGTCGGATGAGATTTATTCGGAACTTAGTTATAAAGGGGAGCATGTTTCTATTGCCAGCCTGCCGGGGATGCGGGAGAGGACTCTTGTGATCAACGGTTTTTCTAAAGGCTTTGCCATGACCGGCTGGAGGCTGGGATTTTGCTGCGGTCCGCAGATCCTCATCGAACAGATGATAAAACTGCATCAATTCGCGATCATGTGCGCTCCCACAACAAGTCAGTATGCGGCGGTAGAAGGACTTAGAAATTGTGAGGATGAAGTAGAGAAAATGCGCAAGGCATATAACCAGAGAAGGCGCTTTCTCATGCATGAATTTGCCAGAATGGGTCTGGAATGTTTTGAACCGTTCGGCGCCTTTTATGTATTTCCGAGTATCCAGGAATTCGGTATGACTTCGGAGGAATTTGCGACCCGGCTTCTACAGGAAGAAAAGGTGGCTGTTGTGCCGGGCACGGCATTTGGCGAATGTGGAGAAGGCTTCTTAAGGATCTCTTACGCATATTCACTGGAAGATCTCAAGGAAGCGCTGGGCAGGCTGGGACAGTTTATCCAGCGTCTGCGCAATGAAAAGTAGGAGAGGAAATATCGTATGCTCAATATTGTACTGCATGAACCGGAGATACCGGCAAATACCGGAAATATCGGACGTACCTGTGTGGCGACCAATACACGTCTGCATCTGATAGAGCCGCTTGGCTTTAAGCTAAACGAGAAAGCATTGAAACGTGCGGGAATGGACTACTGGAAAGAGCTGGATGTCAGGACCTATATAGACTTTGAAGATTTCAGGCAGCAGAATCCGGGAGCGAAGATCTATATGGCGACCACAAAAGCGCCGAAGGTATATACGGAGGTTTCCTATGAACCGGACTGTTATATCATGTTTGGAAAAGAGAGTGCAGGGATTCCGGAAGAGATTCTTGTAGAATATAGGGAAAACTGCGTGCGGATCCCCATGGCGGGAGATATACGCTCTTTAAATCTGGGAAATTCTGTCGCAATCCTTCTGTATGAGGCACTCAGACAGCAGGACTTTGCGGGGATGGAATTGGAAGGCCATCTGCACAGGCTGCAGTGGGAATAAATGCAAAATGTTGGTCAACTTTTGAGAAAATTAGAAGTTGACCGGCATTTTGCTATTTAGATAAAATGATACATAATAGAATGAAAAAAGAAAAAAAGAGAGATACTTGTTAGAATAATGAGAAATTTAAGAGAATAATGAGAAACTTATAAAAGAAAACAGCTATATTAATAAATAAGTTTTGCATATTGCGCTTAGTTATTGTATAATGCCTATATCGTTTCGGAAAAGAAACGATTCTATTCGCTTATAATAGTGTAGGTGTACAGAGTATGATTCATCGTACATTGCCGCAAAATGCGGAAAATATGGAGCCGGCGCTCATAGGCCGTATATGCTCCAGGGAGGATATTTTTACAGATTATTTGACGAATGAAACATAAAAACACAGGAAGGTGGTGAAGCAAGTATGGTGGAAGAGACCATTCAGGCAATCCGCGAGACAGAAAAGCGGGCAGACGAAATCGTAAGACAGGCGCAGCAGAAGAGCCGAGACATATTGGAAGAAGCACAAAAACAGGCTGAAAATCTGCGGGCTGAACAGGAAAAGCAGGCGAAGATAAAGGCTTCTGCTAAGCTTGAACAGGCACGAGACAAAGAAAAGGAAACAAGAGATCTGGCAAAGCAAAAGGCTGATGAAGAAGTGCTGAAATTAAAACAGGCGGCGTCTGAAAAGCAGGAAGAAGCAATGCGTCTCGTAATTTCACAGTTAGTTTGATCATAGAAGAAAAGGAGGGATAAGATTATGGCGGTATTGCAGATGCAGCGAATCAGTATCTGCGCACTGAAAAAAGACCGTAAGCCGATTCTGGAAAAATTGCAGAGTATGGGTGTCATAGAATTAAGCCAGCTTATAGAGGAAGATCAAGATTTCCATAAACTGGATACGATCAATGCCAGGATGAGCTTTGAAAAAGCAGCTGTCAGCACAGACGGCGCGTTGGAGATCCTGGATGCATACGCGCCTGTGAAGAAATCTATGCTGTCTTCTCTGGAAGGAAAAGATCTTGTGGAAAAAGCTGCTTACAGGCAAGTGCTGGACCGAAAAGAAGACCTGTTAAAAAAAGTAAAAGAAATCCATTCACTTGATAAGGAAAAAGCAGAGCAAACGGCGAATATCCTAAAGCTGGAGAATCAGATCGAAAGTCTGAAACCGTGGCTGGCGTTGGATGTTCCAATGGATTTCGCAGGGACGGAAAAAACGGCTATGCTGCTGGGAACCATGCCGGGGCAGACAAGGGTAGAAGATGTACTCTCTATCCTTGCGGATAAAGCGCCGGAGGTGGAAGGCGTGGAAGTACAGATCATCTCTTCTGAACCGGATACCGTATATATGGCTGTACTCTGTTTAAAGAAAGAGGAGGCAGAAGCAGAGGAAGCCCTGCGCAGTGCAGGATTTGCAAAGCCATCCCAGATATGTGCAGATATACCAGCACGGGAGAAGGAAGAACTGGAAAATAAAATAAAATCTATCAAGATTAGGATTGGCGAAATCGAGAAGGAAGTAAAAGAATCTGCTTCGATCAGAGAAGAGTTGAAAATTCTTGCCGATTACTACAGAGTGCGTGCAGATAAGTATGAAGTATTAGGGCAGCTCCCGCAGTCTGAAAGAACCTTTGTCATAAGCGGCTATATACCCAGGCAGAAGGTAAAAGATGTGGAAGATTTCTTACAGGCAAAATATGACTGCGCAGTGGATGTAGAAGAATTAAAAGAAGACGAGGAAATGCCGGTACTCTTAAAGAATAATCCATTTTCGGCAAGCGTGGAAGGAATTGTAGAATCCTACGGACTTCCCCATAAAGGAGAGATCGATCCGACGACGATCATGTCGTTTTTCTATGTATTTTTCTTTGGAATGATGCTCTCCGACGCGGCATATGGAGCGATTGTGGCGGCCGCGTGTTTTATAGTGCTCAAGAAGTTCCCGCGTATGGGGGAGAGCATGAAGAAATCTTTAAAACTGTTCATGTACTGCGGTATTTCTACCCTTGTCTGGGGAATACTTTTCGGGGGATATTTTGGAAATATTGTGGATATTGTATCGGAAAAATTCTTTGGGCATGCTGTGACAGTCCCGGCATTGTGGTTTGTACCTTTAAATGATCCGATGAAACTTTTGGTGTATTCCATGTTATTCGGTGTGATCCACCTGTTCGTAGGATTAGGGATCAAAGGATATATGTGCCTGCGCGACGGTAAGGTCATGGACTTTTTCTGTGATGTTGTTCTCTGGTTTATGTTGCTTACAGGGCTTATTTTAATGCTTCTGCCAAGCGATATTTTTGCCTCGATCGCACAGACACAGATCGTATTTCCGGGACCGGTGAATACAATTGCAAAAGTACTGGCAATCGCCGGAGCTGTGGGGATCATTTTGATGTCAGGGCGCTCCAGTAAGAATCCGGGGATCCGTATCGCGCTTGGAGCGTATGACCTGTATAATGTGACCGGCTGGTTAAGCGACGCGTTGTCTTATTCACGTTTGTTGGCGTTAGGGCTGGCAACAGGTGTTATTGCGTCTGTTATCAACCAGATGGGCAGCATGATGCCGAACAATATTTTCGGGATCATTGGTTTTGTGGTGATCTTTATCATCGGACATTTACTGAACCTTGCCATCAATCTGCTGGGCGCGTATGTGCATACGAATCGTCTGCAGTTTGTGGAATTCTTCGGAAAATTCTATGAGGGCGGAGGAAAACCGTTCCATCCATTTAGAACAAATACAAAATATACAGATTTGAAGGAGGAAACTTTATCATGAGTATTATGAGTGAATTAGGAATCGTATACGCATTGCTTGGCGCGGCAGTTGCAGTGCTCTTAGCAGGGGCAGGCTCTGCGATCGGAGTAGGGATTGCCGGACAGGCGGCGGCAGGTGTTGTTACAGAAGACCCAAGTAAATTTGCCAAGGTGCTGATCATTCAGCTTCTTCCTGGTACACAGGGACTTTACGGACTTCTGGTAGGCTTTATCACATTGTCCAATATCGGTATCCTGGGCGGAGATATCGCACAGATCGATGTTAAAACAGGACTCATGATCCTGGCGGCATGTCTGCCGATCGGAATCGTAGGTTTGTTATCCGGGATCGCACAGGGAAAAACAGCGGCAGCTTCTATCGGTATTGTAGCAAAGAAACCCGATCAGTTTGGTAAAGCGATGCTGTTCCCTGCAATGGTTGAGACGTATGCGATTCTTGCTCTTCTGATTTCATTCCTTGCGGTAAGCGGAATCAAGATTCAGTAAAAAGCAGATATAAAAAGACTTTTTCATAAAAGGAGAGCATGGATATGAGTGGATTGGAAAAAATGAAACGCCAGATACTAGAGGAGGCAGACCACTCAGCGGAAGCAGAAATAGAAAAGGCGAAGGCGAAAGCAGAAGAGCTGTTAGAAGCAGCAAAAGCAGAAGCGGACGCCGCTGCAGAGAAAATTCTGGAACAGTCCGAAGCAGATATAGAGATCTTAATGGAACGTTCGGCTTCTTCCTGTGATATGTACAGAAAAAAGGCAATGCTAAAAGCAAAACAAGAAGTGATCAGGGAAGTGCTGGAAAAGGCATATGAGAAGATACAGGAGCTGGATGCACAGGAGTATTTTGAAATGGCAGAAAAACTATTGGCAAAATATGTGCTGGCGCAGGAAGGCGAGGTGTATTTTTCTAAGAAAGATCTGGAAAGAATGCCGGAAGGATTTGAACAGAAGATTTCACAGATCGCGGCGCAAAAAGGCGGCGCACTTACTGTTTCCCAAGAGACAAGACAGATAGACGGCGGGTTTATCCTGGTATATGGCGGAATTGAAGAAAACTGCACGATCAAGGCATTATTTGACGCAAAAAGAGATGAATTGTCTGATAAGGTGCACAGTCTGTTATTTGCATAAAGCGTAACCGGCAGCGCAGTGTTTTTATACACGGCGCAGAGCGGATAAGGAGGATTAGTCTTGAAAGATTTGGAATATACTTACGCGGTTGCGCGCATACGTGCTTTGGAAGTCTCGCTGCTTAACGCAGCTGCTATTGAACAGCTGTTATCTTGCGGCACTTATGAACAATGTCTGCAGTTTTTGAGCGAAAAAAGCTGGGGGGACGCAGGCGGAGCAGCAGATATGGTTTCTATGCTGAAAAGAGAAGAAGAAAAAACATGGGAAGTGATCGCCGATGTGGCGCCGGATATGCGTGTGTTTGATGTGTTTTCATATCCGAAGCTGTATCACAATTTAAAAGCAGCGATCAAAGAGGTGTGCACAGAAGCAAGAAACGAGAATATCTTTTATGAGGACTGCAAGATCCCCGGCAAAGAAATGCTTCGTATCATAGAGAACAAGGAGTTTGAAAAACTGCCGGGACAGATGGCACAGACAGCGCGTGAAGCGTATGATACACTGCTTCATACAAGAGATGGACAGCTGTGTGATGTCATTGTAGATAAGGCGGCGCTGGATGCAATCTATGAGGCGGGGAAGAATGCCTCGGATGATATCATCCGGCAGTATGCGGATGCTACCGTAGCGATCGCGGACATCAAGGTTGCCGTACGGGCGCAGAAAACAGGGAAAAGCGCAGAATTTATGCGGCGTGCCCTAGCCCCGTGTGACAGTATCAATGTAGAGCAGCTTATAAAGGCTGCGCTAAGCGGGATGGATGCAATACGGGAGTATCTTACAGGCACGGCATATGCAGAGGGCGCGCAGGCCTTGGAAGAATCTCCGTCAGCATTTGAGCGCTGGTGTGACAACCGTATGATAGAAACAATGAAAACGCAGAAATATGAGGCGTTTTCTGTGGGACCTCTGGCAGCCTATTTAATTGCCAGAGAAAACGAGATAAAGACAGTTCGGATCATCTTGACGGGAAAACAGAATGATTTCCCAGAAGAGGCAATCCGGGAAAGGATAAGGCAGATGTATGTATAAGATTGCAGTGATCGGCGATTATGACAGCATATATGGCTTTGCTACGCTGGGTCTTAGCATATGTCCTGTAAAGACCCGGGAGGAAGCAAAGAAGAAGTTAGATCAGCTTGCCGCAGGGAAATATGGCATTATCTATATTACTGAGGCGGTTGCGGCCGAACTGAAAGAAGAAATCGAAAAATATCAGGAACAGGTCCTGCCTGCTATTATCCAGATACCTGGGGTATCGGGAAATACAGGCGCCGGGATAGAAGGCGTGAAAAAGACCGTGGAGCAGGCGGTTGGTTCAGATATTTTGTTCGGTAATGAGTAATAGGAAGAATTGAATTAAGGAGGCAAAAGCCCAATGAGTACAGGCACAATTAAAAAAGTTGCAGGGCCCCTTGTTATCGCAGAGGGGATGCGCGACGCAAATATGTTTGACGTGGTTCGTGTCAGTAAGCAGAGACTGATCGGCGAAATCATTGAGATCCATGGCGACGAGGCTTCCATTCAGGTATACGAGGAAACTTCTGGTCTGGGACCGGGAGAACCGGTAGAGTCTATGGAGGTACCTATGTCTGTAGAGCTGGGACCAGGCTTGATCACCAGTATCTATGACGGAATTCAGCGTCCGTTGGATGACATCATGAAGATCTCAGGAAACAGCCTAAAGCGAGGTGTAGAAGTTCCTTCCCTGAAGCGGGATCTGAAATGGAATTTTGTTCCTACAGTACAGGCAGGGGATACAGTAGAAGCCGGAGATGTGATCGGTACTGTGCAGGAAACGATCGTTGTGCAGCAAAAAATCATGGTTCCTTATGGGATAGAAGGAACGATCAAGGAAATTAAAGCCGGAGAGTTTACGGTAGAAGAAACAGTTGCCATCGTGGAGACAAAAGACGGAGATAAGGAATTGACCCTTATGCAGAGATGGCCGGTCCGCCGTGGACGTCCGTATAAGAAAAAACTTCCGCCGGAAATGCCCCTTATCACAGGGCAGCGTGTAGTAGATACCTTCTTCCCGATCGCAAAAGGCGGTGTGGCGGCGGTTCCAGGACCGTTCGGAAGTGGGAAAACGGTGATCCAGCACCAGCTTGCTAAATGGGCAGAAGCAGATATAGTTGTTTATATCGGCTGTGGAGAGCGTGGAAATGAGATGACGGATGTTCTGAATGAATTCCCGGAACTAAAGGATCCAAAAACAGGACAGTCTCTTATGCAGAGGACCGTTCTGATCGCCAATACATCGGATATGCCCGTTGCGGCACGTGAGGCGTCTATTTATACCGGAATCACGATCGCGGAGTATTTCCGTGATATGGGATATTCTGTTGCGCTGATGGCAGATTCTACTTCCAGATGGGCAGAGGCCCTTCGTGAGATGTCGGGACGTCTGGAAGAAATGCCCGGTGAGGAAGGATATCCGGCTTATCTGGGAAGCCGTTTGGCGCAGTTCTATGAGAGAGCCGGACATGTGATCTCCCTTGGCAAAGAAGGCAGAGAGGGAGCGCTTTCCGTAATAGGAGCCGTATCCCCTCCGGGAGGAGATATTTCCGAGCCTGTTTCCCAGGCGACACTGCGTATTGTAAAGGTATTCTGGGGATTGGATTCCAACCTGGCATATAAGAGACATTTCCCAGCCATCAACTGGCTGAACAGTTATTCTTTGTATCTGGATGATATGGAGAAATGGTTCAATGCAAATGTAGCGGAAGGCTGGATGAAGAACAGACAGAAGATGATGACCCTTCTGCAGGAAGAAGCAGAGCTGGAAGAAATCGTGAAGATGGTTGGTATGGATGCGCTTTCTCCTGGGGACAGACTAAAAATGGAAGCAGCCCGCTCGATCCGTGAGGATTTCCTGCATCAGAATTCCTTCCACGAGATCGATACCTATACTTCTCTGAAGAAACAGTATATGATGATGAATCTGGTAACCGCATTTTATGACAGAGCGGTGGAAGCATTGGCAGAGGGAGCGTCTCTTGAGAAACTGATCCGTATGCCGGTGCGGGAACAGATCGGTCGTTTTAAATATGTGACGGAGGACGCTCTGGATACAGAATATAAGAAAGTAGACGAAACATTAAGTGTGGAAATCGCAAACGCACTGGTAAAGGAGGACCGCTAAATGCCAAAAGAGTATAGAACGATACAGGAAGTAGCCGGCCCGCTTATGCTGGTGCGCGGCGTAGAAAATGTCACCTATGACGAATTGGGAGAGATCGAGCTGGCCAGCGGAGAGACACGGCGTTGTAAAGTGCTGGAGATCAACGGAAGCGACGCGCTGGTACAGCTGTTTGAAAGCTCTACCGGGATCAACTTATCAAACAGTAAAGTCCGTTTTCTGGGGCGCAGTATGGAGTTAGGCGTATCAGAAGATATGCTGGGACGTGTGTTTGACGGTCTGGGACGTCCGATCGACGACGGCCCGGAGATCTTGCCGGATGCGCGTATGGATATTAACGGACTGCCGATGAATCCGGCAGCCAGAAGTTATCCGGAGGAATTTATCCAGACAGGGGTATCCGCGATCGACGGACTGAATACACTTGTCCGTGGACAGAAACTGCCTATTTTCTCCGCGTCCGGTCTGCCCCATGCACAGCTGGCGGCGCAGATTGCAAGACAGGCAAAAGTACTGGGAAATGATGAGAACTTTGCTGTTGTATTTGCCGCAATGGGTATCACATTCGAGGAATCGAATTATTTTATCGAGAGCTTTAAAGAAACCGGAGCCATCGACCGTACTGTGCTGTTTGTCAATCTGGCAAACGATCCGGCGATCGAGCGTATCGCAACGCCGAAAATGGCGCTGACAGCGGCAGAGTATCTTGCCTTTGAAAAAGATATGCACGTACTTGTTATCCTGACGGATATTACGAACTATGCAGACGCCCTGCGTGAAGTATCCGCAGCCCGCAAGGAAGTGCCGGGACGCCGTGGGTATCCGGGATATATGTATACAGACCTGGCTTCGATCTACGAGAGAGCCGGACGGCAGAGAGGAAAGAAGGGAAGCATCACGATGATCCCGATCCTCACTATGCCGGAAGATGACAAGACCCATCCGATCCCTGACCTGACAGGTTACATTACAGAAGGACAGATCATCTTAAGCCGTGATCTTTACAGAAAAGGGATCGCGCCGCCGATCGATGTTCTGCCGTCATTGTCCCGTCTGAAAGATAAGGGAATCGGCGAAGGAAAGACACGTGCCGATCATTCCAATACGATGAACCAGCTTTTCGCCGCATATGCGCGTGGAAAAGACGCCAAAGAATTGATGGTCATCTTAGGAGAGGCGGCGCTGACCGAGATCGACCTTATGTATGCGAAGTTTGCAGATGCGTTTGAAGAAAAATATGTCTCCCAGGGATATATGGCAGACCGCAGCATTGAAGAAACCCTGGAGATTGGCTGGGAACTGCTGCGCATGCTCCCAAGAACAGAACTAAAACGTATCGATGACAAATTCCTAGATCAATATTATGCCCAATAATCAGCCGTGCATATCCCCTAAACAGCAGAAAGAGCAAGCTTGCATGCGCTGGCGGATGTTTAGGAGGATATATAGGGCGGACGCCCGCCAGCGAGATGAAGCGAAAGCGGAAACGAGCTGCACGGCTGAGAGGAAAAAATAAGCATATCCCCTAAACAGCAGAAAGAGCAAGCTTGCATGTGCTGGCGGATGTTTAGGAGGATATATAGGGCGGAAGGAAAGCATACAAGGAGGTGAGCGCAAGTTGGCAGCAACACAGGTAAATCCTACCCGTATGGAACTGACCAGGCTTAAGAAGAAGCGGATCACAGCGATACGCGGACATAAGCTTTTAAAAGATAAACGGGATGAACTCATGCGCCAGTATCTGGACTTAGTCCGGGAAAATATGGAAGTCCGTAAAAAGGTGGAGGCAGGTATCCTGTCTGCAAATAAGAATTTTGTGATCGCTAAAGCAGGCATGTCGGAGGCGGCATTGCATACAGCTTTAATGGCGCCGAAGCAGGAGATCAATCTGTCGCCCGGCGAGAAGAATGTCATGAGTGTAAATATCCCGACGTTTCAGTATCAGACAAGAACAGCGGATGAAAATGATATTTATTCTTATGGGTTTGCATTTACATCCAGCGATCTGGATGGAGCCGTCAAATCTCTGGCCGATATCGTGCCGGATATGATACGGCTGGCAGAATGTGAAAAGGCGTGCCAGCTCATGGCAGCCGAGATAGAGAAGACAAGAAGGCGTGTAAACGCGCTGGAACATGTCATTATCCCGGAAACGGAGAAAAATATCAAATATATTACTATGAAGCTGGATGAAAATGAGCGAAGTACCCAGATTCGTCTGATGAAAGTAAAAGATATGATGCTGGAAGAAGCACATCATTATAACGAGAAAGAATAAAAAGAGAGAACAGCCCTGGATACTGTTGGTTACTGGTTATCAGTGAGCAGCAATACCCAGGGCTGTGATATTTATAGAAGAGTTGACATACTTGTTTAATAGCCTATATATGTCAAATATTTCGTTCATGTGGAAAAATCGCTGCGAATTAAGAAAATATGTTTCCGCCTTGTCGGATAAAAAATTTAACCTCCGATTTTTACATGTAATTCAAAAAAGCGAATCATATCTGCAATTTCTTCCATACGTGCCTGAGAAGGTGAAGAAAGGAAAAGCGTAACTTCTTTATCCAGTGAAGAACGTTTGGCATTGCCCATATCATGGTAGGGAAGGAGATCTATTTCAGCACCGGGACCAAGAACCTTCCTAACAAATCGGGCTGTTTCTGTGATATTTTTATCTGAATCATTATAACCTGGAATCACCGGATAACGGATGATGATAGGTGTTCCAAGCTGATTTGATATATATTGTATATTGGATAAGATTGCCTCATTAGGAACACCGGTATATTTTTTGTGTAATGCAGGATCCATATGTTTGATATCGATGAGAGCAAGATCGAGTTCTGCAAATACTTGGTCGATTGTTTCGCGCGAGGCATAACAGCTTGTCTCAAGAGCAGTATGCAGAGACTCCTGGTGGGCAAGCTGATATAGGCGAGCAGCAAAGAGGGGATGAGACAAGGCTTCTCCGCCACTTATGGTGATACCCCCGTTGGATTCCTGCAGAAAGATTTTTTCAGAGAGAATTTTCTGCATCACTTCAGATACAGATAATTCTTGTCCGACAATCTCTCTGGCTTGATTTTGGCAGACAGCGATACAATTGCCGCAATTCGTGCAGAGAGAACGATCTGTGCAGACGGTATTTCCTGATGGTTTTATTGCGTGGACAGGGCAAACTTCTGTGCAGCGCATGCACCCTTTACAGAAGTTAGAGTATACCATAAGCTGCGGCGACGGGGTGTAAGACTCTGGGTTTTGACACCACAAGCAACGCAGAGGACAGCCTTTTAAAAAGATGGTTGTGCGGATTCCGGGACCGTCATGTATACAAAAAGACTGAATATTAAATACAGGTGCTTTTATTTGTTCATCTGAAAGGTTGACAGACATATTTTTTCCTCCCAATTAAAAACTCTTCTTCAATAGAAAAAGGTTATGAATATAAGAAAAGCATACTTCTCTTAAAAAAAAAGTCAATCTTTGAAAAACAGAACTGTACGGAAAGAACAAGCCTTTGTGCACAGCGTCCAGAAATAGGGGAATCCCATGGATTACCTTGATTTTCGAGGAAAAGATTATATAAAATGGGAACAGAAACAAGAGCTTTAACATCATGCAAAGGAATGTCAAAAGGAGATTGATGATCATGAATGAACGTGTCAAAAAGATGAAAGAGAGTCTAAAAATAAGTAAATATCCACTCTGTGTAGAACAATTCCGTCTGGCAAATGAATCTCTAGAACAGACAGCTGGAGAACCGATGATCTTAAGGAGAGCCAAACTGCATGCCCATGTGTTGGATCATATTACGATATTTATAGAAGAGGATGATCTATTATGCGGCTCTGGCGCAAGTAAGCCGTTCGGACTTGAAATGCAGTATGAATATGGCGTATGGACAAAGGATGAGGTAGAGTCTTTGAAAAGCGAGATTTATACAATTTCTCCAGAAGATGAAGAAGAGCTGTATCGTTTAAATGAACGCTTCAGTCATAACTCTTTGAACAGCAATCTGGTAGAGACAATGGGAAAATCTCTGGGAGAGAATGACAGACTATGGCCTTTTATGAAATCGGGCTGTATCCTTCCACCCTGGAAAGATAAAAAAGGAGGATCCGGAGGCGGATTTGCGATGTCCGGCTACGGGCTGGGACCGGGGTTCGCGCTGGTATGTGTGGATTATGAAAAAATCCTAAAAGGAGGAGCAAAAGGAATCATAGAAGAGGCAAAGGAATGTTTAAAGAATCTGAGATATGATTCCGCGGACAGTATTGACAAGAGGAATTTTTGGGAAGGCGTTGTGATCGTGTTTGAAGCCTGGGTAAGATTTGCTGCTAGATACGCCAGACTTGCGGAAGAGATGGCAGAAAAAGAAGTGAACGTGACCAGAAAAAATGAACTGCTGGAGATGGCTAGGATCTGCAGAAAAGTGCCATATGAGCCGGCAGATACCTTTTATGAAGCGATGCAGTCATTTTGGTTTACATTTCTAATGGTATGTCCTTCTCCTACATCAACAGCAGGGAGATTTGATCAGTATATGTATCCTTATTACAAGAAAGATATAGAGGCAGGAAATATCGATGATGAGAAAGTACTGGAGCTGCTGGAGATCATGAGATGTAAGGTGATGAAGATAAATCGGGTATCAGGTAAGGCAAACAGAGCCAAAAATTCTGGGATGGCAAAATGGTATAACTGGACCATTGGTGGTGTGAAAGAAGATGGAAGCGATGCAACGAACGAACTATCCTATCTTTTGTTGGAGGCAGCCAAAGATACCCATTTGCCGCATCACACGGTTACCTTAAGAGTACATAAGAATACACCAGAAAAGTTGATGATCAAGGCATTGGAGTGCGTGCGCAGCGGAATAGGGATGCCGGCATTTCTTGGCGATGACAGTTTTATCCGTTTCTTCACAGAGCAAAGCGAAATAAATAAACTTCCGGTTGAAAAAGCTAGAAATTACTGTCCTACTGGATGTGTGGACGGAAATATACCGGGTGAGACAAGAACGCAGGTAGCCACCTTCTTTATTATTCCACAGGCAATGGATATTTGTATGCATGAAGGATTTTGCAGGTATACAAAGGAGATGGTGGGAAAATCTTTTGGCGATGTGACAAAGATGAAGACGTTTGAGGAATTCAAACAGGCAGTATATGGAGAAATACGCTATCTAATGGAGATGGCGAATGAGCGTATCAATGTGGAATTGATTGCTGAAAGGGAATTGTTTCCGGATGTATTCCGGTCTGCACTGATGAAAGACGGAGTAAAAACAGGAAAAGACATGTTTTCCAGAAGATTTGCCTTTGAGAATGGCGCAGTTCTAGGAGCTGTCGGCGGTGTCAACGCGGGGAATGCACTTTATGCGATCAAGAAATTGGTGTTTGATGAGAAAAAATATACGATGACAGACTTGATGAAGGCCTTGGATGCGGATTGGGAAGGCTTTGAAGAAATGAGAGCAGATTTTAAAGGGCAGCCAAAATACGGAAATAATATAGCGGAAGTCGATGACATGGTGGCAGAGATTTATAAGCTGCACAGTGATACCTGTCTGAGCTTGCCCTGCGCTTATGGGGATACACTGAAGCCCAATGCCATCTCTATCTCTGCACATCAGCCCGGAGGTGCGTGTACAGGGGCAACAGCAGATGGAAGAAAGGGAGGAGAAATTTTAGCAGATGCTTCCTTATCACCGGATCATGGAACAGATAAAAATGGTCCGCTGGCTGTATTCATGAGTGCGATGAAAGTGCCGCAGGATGCATATCAAGGCACACTGATGAATATGAAGATCATGCCGGATAATATGAAGACAGAGGAAGACTTAAAGAAGTTGTCTTCTATGATACGTACATACCTTACACATGGTGGAAAACATATTCAGTTTAATGTGGTAGATCAAGAAGAGATGATCGACGCTAAAATACATCCTGAAGATCATGATGAACTAGTTGTAAGGGTGGCGGGCTATAGTGCTTATTTTGTTCGTTTGACAAGTCAGATCCAGGACGAGGTCATCAATCGGACTGAACAGAAAATGTGAATATAGATACAGAAAAACAGAGTAGATTAAGAAGGACCACCTAAAAGATTTTTAGGATGGTCCTTCTTGCTGCTGCAATGAAAGAGTTGTTTTGCGTTTAGCATTTAGTGCAAAACACAAATAGCATAGACGAGGTCTTTATTGTTCATTTACAGAAATTTGAAATTTATATGTTGTCAAGTCCGCATCGAGGACAGCTGTCACGCCTTCATGAGTCCGTGTGATCATAAGCCGATCTCCCTCGCATTTACAACTGCACTCTCCGTCAAATGCCGGACAGGTATTACGGAAGATCATCAGATCGCGCAATTTTTTTACTATAGGACGTTTTATGAAGTTTTCATCTACTTCTTCTGTTGTATAGTAATGTCGGTTAATATTTCTTCCTTCCTTTGTTTTCTCCAAAAGATTAAGATCGTTCTCACCTGCCAACATGCCTACATAATAGACTTGTGGTATACCTGGGGCAAAGAACTGGATTGCGCGTGCTAATAGATAGGCATCATCATTGTCGCCCAAAGCAGAATAATAACTGCAGTTGATCTGGTAGATATCCAGATTATTGTATTCCTCACTGCTGTATTTTTTCTTAATATTTGCGCCTTTCGCATAGAGTAGTTCTTTGGTTTCATTGATTTCTTCTGATGTTAGAAGATCTACGACATCTACGACACCGATGCCGTCGTGGGTATCTAGTGTTGTCATCTGGTTGCGCGGACAGATATCCAGCCAGTGCTTCAGACGGTCTCCACGGTGTGTATATAGTGCATGAAGGACCAGCATAGGAAGCGCAAAATCATAGACCCAGAATCCCTTTTCGGCAATTTTCATTTGAATTGAATAGTGTTCGTGGATCTCCGGCAGAATATCTACCCCATATTCTTTTGCAATATGTTCGATCTCATAGAGCAGATTCCACATTTCAGGCTCTACGAAAAAGCATCTGGTGTCTGGTTTTTTTGCCGCATATGCAAAGGCATCCAGCCGGATAATACTCGCTCCGTGGGTACACATGAAACGGATAGTATCTTCTATAAACTGTTTTACGTGAGGACTGCTGACATCTAAGTCAATCTGTTCCTCGCCAAAGGTACACCAGATTTTTTCTTGTGTTCCATCATCAAAAGCCAGAGTCACATAAGGCGCTTTTGGTTTTCTTTTATAGATTTTGTCTATTTGTTCTTTGGTTGGCTCGCCATTCTTCCAGAAATCTTTATACCGAATGAAGAAATCTTTATATTTTGAATCCTCTTTTTTCTTTTTGAAATCTAGATAGTATGGCGAATGAGCGGAAATATGATTGACCATGAAATCGTACATCAGGTCATATTTTTTCCCTAGTCTCTCAAGCTCGGAGAAATCTCCGAATTTCTCATCTACCGTATCGTACTGTATGGGAGCGAACCCCCGATCGGCAGAAGAAGGGAAGAAGGGCAGGATATGAATACTGCCGATTGCTCTCTTATAATATTTGTCCAATATATCTTCCATTTCTTTGAAGTTGCTGCCCAAACTGTCACCGTAGGTGATCAGCATGATCTGATTTTTCATACAAATACTCCTTTATTATTTACATATTTTTATCATCTGCCAAAACAGGAATCCTGCACGATAAGGTATACCTTGTCGTGCGAAGCACGCCTGCCTGTAAGGCATGTGTTACGGGATGCCCTAGTGGGTATACCTTGTCGTGCGAAGCACGCCCGCCTGTAAGGCATGTGTTACGGGATGCCCTAATGGGTATACCTTGTCGTGCGAAGCACGCCTGCCTGTAAGGCATATATTAGGATGTCTTAGATGTTTCGGCGATCTGAAGGATCATAGTCTGGAAATCAGGATGAAATTTTGCAGATATATTATCTGCATATAGACTATGAAGGTCGAGCCATCCGTTTGAAGAGTTATACTGCAGGTTCTGTACGGTCTTAAGATATGGCAGGATATCACACTCTTTTATCCAGAAACCGTCTCCGTCTATATGAGGAGCTTTGCTGACTGGATGGGAAACATAATCATATACCAGCTGGTCTGTACGATTTGGATCTGCAGAGACAGACAAGATATGAGTTGTCTTTGCTTCTTGCAGCTGCTGATCAAAAAAAGCGGTGATAGCCTGTATAGTTTCTGGTTTTTCCCCATATTCTCCGCAGGTGTTTCCGTACAGGAAAGTCAGTGCATCCACTGCGTTTAAAGCCTCAAAAGTACGCAGGCATTGCTTGAATGCAATATTGATAGTGCTCATTCCGTGGCCGCCAAAAAGAGCGATAGGAGGGACGGAAGGATTGACGAAGCTGACTGGAGAAACAGCTTTTGCCTGTGCAATTTTCTGTTCATACAGTTCATTATATGGAGTGCATCCATGTTCTATATATTGGCGGAGGATTCCTAACCCTTTTCCTTTGCCGGCAAAATCAATGATTTCAGAACTCGGCGAATATTCTCCATCTGTCATGCAGATTCGATCAGAGAGAAACTCATCGGAATCTTTAAATTCTTCAGCAATATCAGATCCCATATTCAGAAGATCAGACCAGGCATATCCTGCAGCACATGCTTGTACACGGCTGGAATATTGTGTGTTTCCGCCTACCGTACCTTCTACAGATGGGTCATCTCCCGACAGACCGAGCATAAGGGAAGTATTACCGCCTAGAGATACGCCGTAAGTGGCAAATCTGTTCGGATCCAGACCGAATGTTTCCGCATGGGCACGCAGATAGCGAATTGCTCCTTTGGCATCATTGATATAATCTGGAAATTGGTTTGGCGGATAATTACGAATGTCGATGCCGGCAATTGCATACCCGTGTTTGTGGAGAGCCAGGAGCTGGGGCAACAGACCACAGTAGGGCCATCCATAACCATGAATATAGATGATACATGGCAGATTGCTTTGATCGGAATCTTTGAAGATATCCAAATATAAATTTTTGCATTCCGGAACAAATAAACTGTAGTCTCTTTTATCTATGGAGACAGTGTCTACCAGCTGCCTGCGAAAAGCCGGGAAAGGATGAGAAAATCTTGCCTCCGTTTTTGTGTATGGCAGGTGAGGAATCTTTTCCGGGCAGCCTTCCGGACAGAAGACATAATTTCCATTATCGAGTAAAAGAGAGTTCCCTTTTACATTAAATATATTGTTGTGTGGAAATCTTTTCCATGTTGTTCCTGTGTAAAGATAGAGGTTTTTTTCGAAAACATAGAGTGTTGCCGGTTTATCATTCCCTTCGAGTTTTCCGCGATAGGTATTGTATTCGTCTTCTAGGAACGGAACACTGACGAAAGAGGCATATTCTCCGCCGGTATACAGGAACAGTGTGGGAAGTTCTTCCTTATACATATAATGTTGGAAAGCAGCATTGTTTGCACATGTGACTGTAATACGCAGACGGCTGTTTTTCTGGAAATGATAAGCAAGCGGATCAATAGCAAATTGAATATGGGTTGGTTTGTCAAGACCGTCAGAAAGACATTTTTCTACATCTTTAGTCATGCTGGTATGCCAGACAGCCCCCATTTTTTCCCAGGCGGGATTTGGAGCAGAAATCCTGTGTGAGGCTCTCATAACCCCGTCTTTGATATAGAGAGAGGTTCCGTCCTCTAGAACCTCCTCCGCATAGACGATCAGATCGACATCTTTGGCAGAGCAAGAGATCCACAGATCTACAGAGATGCAGCCAGCCATTTCGTTGTTATATGCAGGAAACAGTGGGGCTGATGTAAAGGTAAGTCCTTTATTATCTACATCTTCTGTCATATCATTTTCCCAGAATAATTCGGAGCGGTTATAGCGGCTCTTGCCGTCCTCATCTTGGAACACACAGATGTCATCTCGAACCTGATAGGAAATGGAAGAAACTTCCTCTGGCTTTGTCAAGGTCAGCGAGCTATCATTGACAGAAGAACAGGTTCCGGATATATCTGTGTTGAAGTACAGACGTGTGCGGACTTCATTTTCCGGAGGCCAGCTTTCGCTGAAACGCCATTCTGTTCCTGAAGGGGCGTGGAACATATAATATGAAACAGCAGGCATCTGTGAAAATCCGTTTTCTATTCCTTTTAAAGAACTGTCGTACCATTTACGATAAGATTCTGTCAGATCCAGAGTACCATTTGGAAAATCTGAATGGCAGATACATCCGCCCTCGTGTGTCCACGGACCCAGGCACACGCTTCCGCCAAAATCAATAAACTGCGCGAGCTGTCCAAGTGTTCCGGATTCCAGCTGACCTATGAACTGATGCTGACGTATATCCTTACGAGAAAAAAAGGCATTCAGTTTCCCATAGGGAGGGATTGTCATAAATACAGGTTCACTATGATAATTAGGATGTGCAGAATCTCGGTTTAGGTTTTCGATGAGCAGAGACTCAAAAAAGTCCCGATTGTTTTCATATTGACATGTAGTGAATGCTTCATATGCCATGGAACCATCTGTATCAGAATCTACTTTATCGACAGTCTTTAGAAATTCTTCTTTTGAAAACCGGTGATCAAAGGTCCCCATACGGAAGGAAGGGATAGCGGAGACACCGTTTGGATAGTTTTGATAGTAAAAGTCGGATACTGCAACGACCGGAGTGACAGCTGAAATATGTTCCGGATTCAGAGCAGCTGTGCAAAGTTGGATATAGGCGCGGTTCGAACAGCCCAACAGACCAATCTTTTTGGAGCACCAGTCCTGTTCATATACCCAGTTTACAATAGAAATTAAATCTTTGCAGTGTTCTTCATTTCCGAAGCTGTCATTGATGCCAAAGGAAACACCGCAGCCACGTAGTTCAAAAGAGACAAAAGCATATCCATAAGGAACGAGTTGTTTCCCCAGACTAATCTCAGGATCGTCAGAGTTTCTTCTATTAGAACGGTTCGCGATCAGGATAGCCGGAAATCTGGAAGCAGTATCAGTACTTTCGGGAAGAGTTATATCTACAGCTAGCAGAGTGCCGTCAAAACTTTCTATATATCTGGAAATAGTTTTTTGTTTTTTATAAACAGAAAAATAAGATGACGGATAAGAATAAGGTGTACTTTCTGTTTGTCGGATATTGCGGTTCATAAGATTCCTCCTTATATATTTCTTTAATAAAATCTCTGGTTATATTAAACGCAATTTTCATGCCAATTTTAAAAATGGAAAAAATAAGGGAAAATAGGGGAGGTGAATATATAGAAGATGAAATTGGGGTTTCAAAAAGAAATGAAAATGAAATGATGAGTTCAAAATGAAATTTCATTTTGAAATGAAAACTTGAAAGAGAAGAAAAACAGAAGGGAAAATAAAAAGAAAAATAATGAAATTACAAATTTTAATTGTTGAAAAATGGCAGAGTTTTAAGGAATTTAAGGAAAAAACAGATGAAGGACGAAAGATTGGCACGCTATTTGCGATACATAAAAGCAGTTGGTAAAAGAAAGGAGAAAAAATGTTAAAGTTTATCGGAAAAAGAATTTTATGGCTTGTCCCCGTACTTTTAGGAGTTACATTTTTTGTTTTTACAATCATGTATTTTACTCCCGGAGATCCGGTACGGATGACACTTGGGGCAAATGCTACAGAAGAACAAATTGAAGAAAGAACAGAAGAATTGGGATTGGATCAGCCGTTCTTAACCAGATTTGTCAACTATTGCGAGGACGTATTTTTACATTTTGACTTTGGCGAGTCATATCAGACAAACCAAAGTGTGACAGACCAGATTATGGTACGCTTTCCATATACATTGAAGATTACCTTGTTAAGCGTCCTGCTGGCTACTGTGATAGGGATTCCGGTGGGAGTGCTGGCGGCAACACACCAATATTCATGGAAGGATAATCTATCGATGTTCGGTTCCTTGTTCTGTGTGTCGATGCCGAACTTTTGGTTTGCGCTTATTATGGTAATGATATTTTCACAGCATCTGGGATGGCTGCCATCTTCTGGGATTTCCTCCTGGAAATGTTATATTCTTCCGGTTATTGCCTGTGCGATCGGCGGAGCCGCAGGAATAGCAAGGCAGACTCGTTCCAGCATGCTGGAAGTTATTAGACAGGATTACATAACGACAGCGCGAGCGAAAGGGCAGAAAGAATCAAAGGTTATTTACGGACATGCTTTGAAGAATGCCTTGATCCCAATCATACAGACAGTGGGAAATATGATTGGCGTGTCGCTTGGAGGTACGCTGATTGCGGAGACTATTTTCTCTATTCCAGGTATCGGTGTCTATATGATGACCGCAATATCACAGAGAGATTACCCGGTCGTACAGGGCGGAGTGATTTTTATCGCTATTTGTTTCTGTCTGTGTATGCTGCTTGTGGATGTTGTCTTTGCGTTTGTGGATCCGCGGATACGTTCACAGTATAAAAGTGCAGCGAAAATGAAAAAAAGAAAGAAGGAGGCATAAGAGAGATGGCGGTGATACAGAAAAACAGAACGAATAAACCCAAATCTCAAACTATGGAAGTTATGAAAAGACTGGCCCGCAATAAGCTTGCCATGCTGGGATTGTTCGTTATCGTACTGATGATCCTGATGGCGGTATTTGCGCCTCTTATTGCACCTTATGGATATGAAACGCAGAATATGAAAGCCGTCTATTTGTCACCCTGCAAAGAACATCTGCTTGGAACAGACAGATTGGGGCGAGACATTCTGAGCCGTCTGATATACGGAGCAAGGCAGTCCCTGCGGATTGGAATTTTTTCTGTAGCGATAGGAGCAGTTCTTGGGACAACATTGGGAGCAATTGCAGGATTTTATGGAGGAAAGACAGATAATATCATCATGCGTATATTGGATATTTATCAATCTATCCCCGGTATGCTGCTGTCGATCGCACTGGCAGCTTCTTTGGGACCTGGTGTCAACAATGCGATCCTGGCAGTCGGGATTTCTACCATACCGGTATACTCCCGGATCATACGTGCTTCGATCATGACAGTACGGGATAAAGAGTATATTGAAGCAGCGACAGCTATTAATGCCAGTGATTTTCGGATCATCACGCGGCATGTTCTGCCGAATGCATTTGCACCGCTGATTGTTGAAATCACGATGAACATAGGAAACTCAATCCTGATGGCAGCAACATTGAGCTTTATCGGACTGGGAGCCCAGCCTCCTTCGCCGGAATGGGGTGCGATGCTTTCGGAAGGAAGAAATTTTATGAGAGACTACGGCTATCTGGTCATCTATCCGGGAATCTGTATTATGGCGAGTGTACTTTCCTTTAATATGCTTGGCGACGGTTTGCGGGATGCTCTGGATCCGCGCCTGAAGAACTAGGAGGATTTCAGATGGAGAAAAATATACTGCTACAAGTAAATGATTTGGTCGTGGAATATGCGGCTGATAAGAAGATCGTTCAGGCGGTCAATCATGTTTCGTTTAAAATACAGAAAGGAGAGACTCTCGGACTCGTAGGAGAGACAGGAGCCGGCAAGACGACCATTGCAAGGGCAATATTAGGAATACTGCCGGATCCGCCGGCAAAAGTAAAACAAGGTGAGATTATTTTTGAAGAACAGGATCTTTTGAAATTGTCTCATAGGAAGATGAGTCATATTAAAGGAAATGAGATTTCTATGATTTTTCAGGATCCGATGACGGCGTTAAATCCGATCATGAAGGTGGGGAAACAAATTGCTGAAGCAATCCGTCTGCATAATAAAATGTCACAGGCGGAAGCGGAAATTGAAGCAATGAAAATGCTGGAGATGGTGGGGATCCCCGGAGAGCGTTTTAATGAATATCCTCATCAATTCTCCGGTGGTATGAAACAGAGAGTGATTATTGCCATGGCTCTGGCATGCAAGCCGAAACTACTGTTGGCGGATGAGCCGACGACTGCATTGGATGTTACCATTCAGGCACAAGTATTGGAAATGATGAATCAACTGAAACAGGAGCTGGATACATCGGTGTTATTGATCACTCATGATCTGGGTGTTGTAGCTGAAATGTGTGATAAAGTGGCAGTCGTTTATGCAGGCGAGATCGTTGAAATGGGGACGGCAAAGCAGGTGTTCGATCATACGGCACATCCTTACACGAAAGGGCTTTTCCAGTCACTGCCTTCATTAGACTCTACAGAGAAAAGATTAAAACCGATTAAAGGTATGATGCCAGATCCGACGGAACTGCCGAAAGGCTGCAAGTTCTATGAGCGTTGTCCGTATGCCGGTGAGGAATGTCGCGAGGACGGTATGGAAATACAGGATTTGGGTGATGGCCATTGTGTTCTGTGTAAAAAAGCAAAGGAGGTGTCATAGAGATGGGAAATATTCTGGAAGTCAGAAATCTGAAAAAATACTTTCATACTCCTAAAGGTGAATTACACGCGGTTGATGATATCAGTTTTACGATCGAAGAAGGCAAAACACTGGGCGTGGTTGGAGAATCCGGCTGTGGAAAATCTACATTGGGAAGGACGATCCTACACTTGCTAGACAGCACGGCAGGACAGATCTTTTTTAATGGAGAAGATATTACAAAAGTAGATAAGAAGAAATTGCGGGAAATCAGAGAAAACATGCAGATGATATTTCAGGATCCTTTTGCCTCTCTGAATCCGCGAATGAGTGTCAGGCAGACGATCATGGAGCCGCTGCTTATTCAAGGGAAACTATCAAAGAGTGAAATAGAAAAAGAGACAGAGAAACTGATGGAGACAGTAGGTCTTGCAAAACGTCTGGCGGATTCCTATCCTCATGAACTCGACGGTGGAAGACGACAAAGGATTGGGATTGCGAGAGCGCTTGCCTTGAATCCGAAATTCATTCTCTGCGATGAGCCGGTGTCCGCCCTGGATGTCTCCATTCAGGCACAGATTTTGAATTTGATGCTGGATCTGCAGGAGGAAAGAAAACTTACTTATATTTTTGTGACCCATGACCTTTCGGTCGTAAAATATATTTCTGATGAGATCATGGTCATGTATTTAGGGCAGATGGTGGAAAAAGCGCCCTCAGAGGAATTGTTCAAAAATCCGGTGCATCCGTATACAAAGGCGCTGCTGTCGGCAATCCCTCTCCCGGATGTACATGCAAAACGGGAACGGATCATTCTGAAAGGAGAAATCACCTCTCCGATCGATCCAAAACCGGGATGCCGGTTTGCTTCCCGTTGTCTGTATGCGACGGAGAGTTGTTCCAAAACACAGAAAATCTCAGAAATAAGTAAGGACCATTTTGTCGCCTGTCATGTAATGTGCGGCAATGGAAAATAAACAAGAAAAGAAAAGGAGAAATAGTATGAAAAAAAGAGCAAAAGTGATCACAGCTTTGGCGCTGGCAGTAACAATGATAGCAAGTGTGGCTGGCTGCGGAAGTTCAGAAGAGAAGTCCGGGAAAGATTCCGGAGCAGCCCAGGATACACTGACGGTTTCCATGGGTGGAGATGTGGGAGATCTTAGTCCGTTCAGCAGCAGCGCTACGGCAGTTTATGTGAGACACCAGATTTATGAACCGCTGGTCGATCTGGGATATAATATGGAAGTGACTCCGGCGCTTGCGGAGAGTTGGGATCAGGTAGACCCTACACACTATACTATGAAGATCAGAGAAGGAGTCACAGATTCTGCAGGAAATCCTTTTACAGCTAAGGATGCGATCTTTACACTCCAGACATGTGCACAGGCCGCTGAGTTTGCGAATTATGTGGCAAATATAGATTTTACAAAAACAACGGCAACAGATGACTATACACTGGATCTTTATTTATTACAGGCAAATGCTTATACATTTACAAATCTGTCAGGGGTATTTATGTTTACCCAGGCTGCCTGGGAAGCAAGTGAAGACGGAATGGTTACAGATCCTGTCGGGACAGGCGCTTATACACTGAAAGAGTATATCAGCGGTTCTAGTGTAGAACTTGAGGC
Organism: Mediterraneibacter sp. ICN-202921; assembly: GCF_037890075.1. Lineage (NCBI taxonomy): Bacteria > Bacillati > Bacillota > Clostridia > Lachnospirales > Lachnospiraceae > Mediterraneibacter > Mediterraneibacter sp. ICN-202921. The sequence continues at coordinate 92,601 of NZ_JBBKBE010000002.1, forward strand.
GAGAGAAGACTATTGGGGAGGAACTCCGGATATCAAAAACGTAAAATTTAACGTGATCGCGGAGCCATCTCAGGCAACAACTGCGCTGGAAACAGGCGAAGTGGATCTGGTTATGGGGCTGCAGTCCAGTGACCAAGAATATATCGATTCTAAAGAAGGACTGACGACACTGGTAAATCCGTCGATTCGTTCTATGTCAATGTTCATGAACATGTCAGAAAATTCAATATTTAAAGAGCAGAAAGTAAGACAGGCGTTCTGTTACGCAATAGACAATGAAGGAATCAATGAAGTTGTTTACGGCGGGCTGGCTACACCAAGTGTATCCCCGTTTTCTACAGCAATGATGGACTATAGTGAAGATTTAGATGGTGATATGTATGCGGCAGCAGATACAAAGAAAGCACAGGAATTATTGGAATCTGCAGGAGTTACTGAAGGAAACATAAAGATCGCTACAGACGGTTCATCCGAGCAGACAGCGATAGCAGAGATTCTGCAAAGTACATTGATGGAACTTGGTTTTACGGCAGAAATCAATAACTATGATACTGCTACAATCTGGGATGTGGCATCTGATCCGGCTCAATGGGATATTATCCTACAGATTACATCCGCACCGAGTGCCTATGGTATGGATTCATTACAGGCATTCCTGACACAACTTAATTGGGTTCAGTGGAAGGGAACTGAATTTGATCAGTTCAGTACCCTCTATACAGAAGTGATTAGTGCCGCTACAGAAGAAACAGAAGTGGAGAAGACGAAGGAAGCGGTAAAACTGGTAGAAGAAGTTGCGCCTATTTATTCATTTGTACAGTTATCTGACATCTATGGCTTTAAAGACAATTTAAACTATCAGGTATGGAATCAAAATTCTCTTTTGATCAAAGATTTAAAATTTGAATAAAATAATTTGGGCGGGGTTTCCCGCCTAAATTAAAATGGTGATATATGAAAAACAGATTATGGAATAAAAAATATATCTGCTTGATCATTGTAAATACATTTTCCAGCTTTAGTTTCTATATGATTACGACAATACTGACAACATATCTTGTGGGGATCGGCAGTGCTGTCTCACTGGGAGGCGTAATTGTCGGACTTTTTTCTGTTACATCATTGATCGTAAGACCTTTCACCGGCTATATAGCAGACAATTATAATAAAAAGTTTCTCCTGATAGCAGGGTTGTTAGTCACAGCTCTGGGAATCCTTGGATATGTCAGTACACAAAATTTGATGATACTTACGGTATTCCGAGTCATACATGGTGTGGCGTTTGCACTGCTAAGTACGGCGATTGTCGCTATGGCAAGCATGTATATTCCTCAAACACGTTTCAGTGAAGGAATCGGCTATCTTGGATTGGGGCAGATCATAGCTTCTGCAATAGGACCTGGGATAGGAGTCAGCGTCATGAATCAATTCGGAATCCGCTATTCTTTTTTTATTTCCGCAGCTTTTGCGGCAGGAGGAATATTGCCATTACTGCTGTTCCCAAATGGACATACGGGAAAACGGGAAAAATTCTCTTTGAAATTCAGTAATATTTTCTGCAGAGAGGCATTAAATAACGCCTGTATCAGCGGCATCTATTCGTTTGGAAATGGAGTGATTTCCTCCTTCCTTGTCCTGTTTGCGCTTACAAAGGGAATCCATAATGTCAGCATTTATTTCACTGTATGCGCTGTGTTTTTATTTGCAGTCAGACCATTTACAGGAAAAATCGTAGATAAAATTCCGGTGAGCTATATTGTATATCCAGGGTTGTGTATGTCAGTGCTTTCTATGGTTATCCTCGCCAATGCGGACCATATGGCAGGCATCATTTTATCAGCTGTGATCCGCTCCATTGCACAGGGGGCAGTGCAGCCGGTACTGCAGGCAGAATGTATCCAAAAAGCAGGTATTGAGAAAAGTGGAGTTGCTACCAGTACGTATTATCTGGGCGGTGATATAGGTCAAGGATTAGGACCTATGCTCGGCGGTGTTATTGCGGGAACGTTTGGTTATCAGGCAAATTTCTATTTTTGTGCATTGCTTTTTATAGCAGGGGCATTTATATTTTATATAGGAAGGCGGGGAGAAAAAACACATGGAAAATAAATTGAAGATTAAAGCAGGTAAACCAGATTATACGGGGCTGCTATGGCATCTAGGACGGCAAGATATTATGGGGCAGATTTGCCGGGGATCTGCCATCTGATCAGAGATTTGCTGAAAAGGCAATGCAGTAGGAGGATAACAAGTGTTTCATATATATTTTTTAAATCTATTCAATGATACAATGATCACGCAGACGAGAAATCTAGAAAAAGTGATTGATTTTAAGATGCATGTCGGATATTGGAATGTCAGTGAGAAGGAAATGGATAATCAGATCCGCTGGGCAGAACGAGAAAAAATGGATGCCATCGTATGTGAATGGGAAGATTATGATAAGATCATGCAGCACAGACCAATGATGCCTGTGTATCCGGTGCGGAATACGGCATTTGATACTTGTCTGATCTTATATCTGTTAAAAAAGCATTTGCAAGAGGTTGGTCTGTCACACTACCGAAAAGTGATCTTGGGCACTTATCTGCCAATCAATGTCAGTATAGATATTTTAGAAGAAATGTATGGTTTCGAACTCTTAAATCCTCCGTGGGCTGATGAACTGAACCAGAGTTATTTTGATGCATATGCAAGAGAGGGGTACCAGGTAGTAGTATGTGCACCTGCACATCATGAAAAAATCCGAAAGAGCGGCATGTATCCATTTTTTGATGACAGCGTGGCAAAGTATATTGATTTTTCACAGGATATCAAACAGGCAATACAGCAAGTTGCTATGGGGAACCAACTTCAGCGGACGTTGGATGAACTGAGAAATATGCTGAACTATTCGTTTGAAGCAATCTGTATTCTGGATAATGACGGACGTGTCACAAATTATAATAAAAAAATGGCAGATGTTTTTCCTGCTGATGACAGCAGAGAGTATGCGAGCCGCTATTTCTATGAATTAGTGCCGGCAGTAACAAAAGCAGAGATAGATGAGATACTGAAGAAAGGAAAATCTTACTACAGCAGGATCGTTGACGTGAAAAATCTTGTGGGTATGCTAAATATCACCCCAAACTATGCAGGAGAGGATATTGATGGGGCTGTAGTACATTTTACGACGATACAGCAGATTGAGCGGATGGAGACACAAGTCAACAGCGAGATCTATCAGAAAGGCCACTATGCTAAATATAGATTTGAAGATATATTGGGAAAATCCGAAAGTATTACAAAGACAAAAAAATTAGCAGAGAGGTTTTCGAAATATCAGTCGAATATCCTTTTATATGGAGAGAGTGGATGCGGAAAAGAACTTTTTGCCCAAAGCATTCATAATTCCAGTCTGCGTTCGGAGCAGCCGTTTGTTGCGCTTAATTGTGGTTCACTTCCGACAAATCTGTTGGAAAGTGAATTGTTCGGATATGTGGAGGGGGCCTTTACAGGCGCCTCCAAAAAAGGTAAAAAGGGATTGTTTGAGATTGCAAATAAAGGGACGATCTTTCTGGATGAGATTTCGGAAATTGATGCACAGGGACAGACAAGACTGCTGCGGGTATTGGAAGAAAGGACAGTAATGCGTGTCGGAGACGATAAAGTAATTCCGATAGACGTACGGGTGATCGCAGCTTCCAATAAAAATTTGTTGAGGCTGGTAAAAGAAGGTAGGTTCCGTGAGGATCTGTATTATCGTCTGAATGTACTCACATTGAACATTCCGCCTTTACGAAAGAGAGAAAATGATATTATACTGCTGGCAGAAAATTTTATAAAAAAGTATGGTACGAGATATAACAAATATATCCTATTAAGCACGGAGGCAGAGCAGGAAATGCTGTGTTATCCTTGGCGTGGAAATGTCAGACAGCTCAGGAACTTCTGCGAACGTCTGGTCATCGTGGCAGATGATATCAATATTACGGGGGCAGAAATCAGAGAACAGTTAAATGCGGTAGAAATGACCTCTTTTGATGAAAAAGACGGCGTAAAAACAGAAGAAAGCAATAGATTCGAGACAGAAACCTATGAAAGTATAGAAAAAGTAGATAACCTTGCCATGGCAGAAAAAATCAGTATTATGAATGCTTTAAAAAAGACGGCAGGCAACAGAGAAAAGACAGCGGCGCTTCTGGGAATCAGTAAGTCTACGCTGTGGAGGAAGATGAAGGAATATAAACTGAATGAATAGAGGAGACAGAAGATGAAATATAAAAATTTGTTTACCCCGATATCCATCGGAAAACTGAAATTAAAGAATAGATTTGCTCTCGCTCCGATGGGACCGCTGGGTCTTTCAGATGCAGAAGGGGGATTCAATCAGCGAGGAATAGATTATTATACAGAAAGGGCAAAAGGAGGAACCGGTCTGATCATTACCGGAGTGACATTTTCAGATGGTGAGGTAGAGACGCAAAGTATGCCCAATTGCCCTAATTCTACATATAATCCGGTTCACTTTATCCGGACGAGCAAAGAAATGACAGAGCGGGTGCATGCATATGGAAGCAAAATGTTTCTAATGATGTCTGCAGGTTTCGGGCGTGTGACAATTCCAACAAATCTGGGAGAGTTCCCTCCGGTCGCACCATCTGCAATTCCGCATCGTTGGCTGGAAAAGACATGCAGACCGCTTACAAAAGAAGAAATCAAAAGTATTGTCAAGTCCTTTGGTGAGGGGGCGTATAACGCAAAAAGAGGCGGATTTGACGGAGTGGCGATCCATGCTGTCCATGAGGGATATCTCTTGGATCAGTTTGCCATCTCTATGTTCAATCAGCGAGAAGATGAGTATGGTGGATCTCTGGAAAACAGACTGCGGTTTGCCAGGGAGATCGTAGAGGAAATCAAACAAAGATGCGGAGCAGATTTCCCTGTGATACTGCGTTTCAGCGTAAAGAGTATGATCAAGGATTGGAGAGAAGGCGCTCTTCCGGGAGAAGAATTTGAGGAAAAAGGAAGAGATACAGAGGAAGGAATACAGGCAGCAAAGCTGCTTGTGGAATATGGATATGACGCATTGGATGTAGATGTGGGAACTTACGATGCATGGTGGTGGAACCATCCGCCGATGTATCAGGAAAAGGGATTATTCCGTCAGTACTGTAGAATGGTAAAAGAAGTCGTAGATGTTCCCGTATTGTGTGCAGGACGAATGGATGATCCGGATATGGCATCGCAAGCCGTACAAAATGGTGACTGTGATATTATAAGTCTTGGGCGTCCCCTGCTTGCCGATCCAGATTATGTTAATAAATTACGCTCCGGAAGACAAGAAGAAATCCGACCTTGTATTTCCTGTCAAGAAGGATGCATGGGAAGGATCCAGGAATATTCTATGATCAACTGTGCAGTAAATCCGCAGGCGGCACGAGAGCGTGTTACTGCTTATGAGCCTGTTCTGAACAGTAAAAAAGTGTTGATCGTAGGCGGCGGAGTAGCCGGCTGCGAAGCGGCAAGAGTGCTGGCGATCCGTGGACACAGACCCTATCTTGTGGAAAAGAAAGAACGTCTTGGCGGCAATCTGATCCCCGGTGGAAGACCGGATTTCAAGGAAGATGATATCAGATTGGCAGACTGGTATACACACGAGTTGAAACGGCTGGACGTTCCGGTAGAGCTTGGCAGAGAAATGACAAAAGAGGACGTTTTAAAGGCTGGATATGATGCGGTCATTATTGCGACAGGATCTGTGCCGAAGAAACTTTCTTTTGGGGATGAAGCGCATACTGTTACTGCGGCGGAAGTGCTGAATAATGAGAAAGAATGTGGAGAGAAAGTTGTTGTGGTCGGCGGAGGTTTGGTAGGCTGTGAAACAGCTCTGTGGCTTGCAGAACAGGGAAAACAAGTCACAATTCTGGAAGCGATGGATCAAATCCTTGCTGTGAACGGACCACTGTGTCATGCAAATAAAGAAATGTTGGAACGGCTGGTTCCCTATCGTGGAGTGCAGGTCATCACAAAGGCGAGAGTGCAGGGGTTTAAAGATGGCATTGTAAACGTTGAGATAGATGGAAGAATAGAGAACTATGCATGCGATACGGTGATCTTGTCCATTGGATATAAAGAAGATGACAGCCTGTATCATGATCTGGAGTTTGATGTCCCGGAGATTTACCTGCTGGGAGATTCTAAACAGGTATCGAACATTATGTATGCAATATGGGATGCCTTTGAAGTTGCAAACCATATTTAAAAAGATATATGTGTCTGCAAGGGAGAGTGGTGTGCAAATATCACTTTCCCAAATTATTTGTGGCTGCAGAATGCCAAGGGCCGGAATATCCGAAACCTTGGCAGCTGCTTATACTTCAAAAATAAAGCTTTGCGTATTTGGGGTAATTTTATAGATTTTCTTTCATATATTCCTGATAGTAGGTGACTACAAAACAGGATAATAACAATTTGAATTGGATACTGCCATCCTCCAAAGGAAGATTGATGATGGAATGGATCTTGTGCAATTTATTGAATACTGTATTACGGTGCATATAAAGAGTGTTGGCAGTTTCTGATACATTTCGTCCGCACAGAAGATAAGAAAACAGTGTTTTAAGAAGATCTGTATTATGTGTTTTGTCATAACGGTACAATTCGATGACTGCAGGCGAAACCAGGTAAATGATATCATGATGTTGATGGATACGGATAAATTCCTGGACACATAAGTCGATGATATAGTATGTACTGTATTCATCATATTGTACAATGTGGCTGAATTTTCGTTTCATTGGAAGCTGCCTGGCAAGGCGGAGTGCGCCCAGCGCAGTACGGTACAATGTTCCATACATGTCTGTATAGCGGCATGCATTGCTGATTCCGGCGGTCAGCTGGAACTGCTCTAATATGCGATCAAACTCTTCATATGAGAAGTCCAGGCAGGAGCCGGGGCGGCAGTGCTGTGAATATAGCAGGATGAGTCTGCCATTATAAGGAAATATATTTGTTTCGGGAAACAGACTCACAAGCGTCTGTATGAGTGCAGGCAGAAGCGCATTGGGTATTTTGGAAGTATCATCCTTTTCCAGAACGATACAGGAAACAAATTTTTTCAGCGTACAGGGAAATACAGAGAAATCTTGTGCGCTGCCTGACAGAAGGGCTTTCCAGATATTCTGATAAATCTTATATTTTCGGAAAGGAATCTGTTCTTCCAGCTGCGAGAGGAGATGCATATATTTGTTCATAAAGGTGTCCCAGGAAAGACGCAGAAAAAATAGAGAGCCTTGAAAATCTTTCAGAGACTTAGGATCCAGAAATCGACAGGCACATGAAGTGTCAAGTACGAAAAAACAGGATCTGCAGGGCTGAGCAGACAGGGATGGAAGAAGCGATGAATGGAATACTTCATACGTGCATACATATGCCTGGTGTTCCTGTATATCTGTAAAAGGGGTAAAGACAGACAGACCGTTTTCCATATCGATATGCTCATGCGGGGTTTGTTCTAAGATTAATGTGTCTTCAAATACCTTGTCTAGAGTTTTTTTATCCATAACAATTATTCCTCTTTCCTGATTAAATATATGAGATGCATTAGTTTTAGTGTAATGGATAGAAGGAGAAAGTCAAGATTTTACGGCCGAAAATAAGGAGAGTATTTTACAGAACATAGGTAATTGCGAAACAAGTCCGCAATCCTGATTGAAAACAGGCGAAGGCTCCTGTCATGCAGGAGTCTTGGGATAGGAAGTGAAAATCGTTCATTTCTTGGCACAACAAATAAACCTCATGGGCTTATGAAGTTGGTAAGTCCTATGCGATGAGTGGTTTTAAACTTCGTATATATTGATGCTGGTGAATTTTATCAGTAACCATGACAGTTATTAACTGAGAAATTCCTGCAAGCAACAAATCTGCATGTAGTGTTTTCTCATTTTGGGTTTTACGACCGGCAATACAGAAACTGTCTTTAAAATGGTTGATTGATTTTTCAACGTTTACACGGATTTTGTAGGTCTCATCCCATTCTACGGAACCACGTTCCACACCGGGATAGGCACGCAGATTCTTTTCGGGGTAAATGTAAATCATTCTTCCACAGGAAGATGTGGTACAGGGGTTCTCACAGTGGCAGACACGGCGTTTCGTTTTGGTTTCACGGTTGTATTCCCATTTCATTTTAGGACATACAAACTTCATGCTGGGAAGTTTGCTTCTCAGATGAGATTTACTCCCTTCCCGCTTCATTGGAAGTGTGGAATCATGCGGACAGCAAGGAACCCCATTTTCGTTGAAGGTGTAGCCATTTTCTTCCATTGATAGTTTTGTCCGGAGTGGAATAAATGCTTTTTCAAAGCCAAGACCATTAGTGACAATACCAAACTTATAGGCATAGCAGAAATGTCCGTTGATGTACATCTGTTGGATAGCTGGGTTAGCAGTAGCGTGTGCAGGCATTGAGCCGTAAGCAGCTTTGTAAGGATCAAAGTTTTTATCAAAGTTGTGAGCCTTTGCAAAGGCCTTTAACTGTTTTATGATACGGTTCGCGTATTTCGGATTATTTTCTGTCACCCATGCCTCAATTCCAGAAGTATCAAGGATACTCATGGAAGCAAGGTTAGAATCAATCCGTTGGCAGATCGGTTCAGTGATATCAACTAAGTGATCGAACATCGATTGTAAGTCCATAAGAAAGTCCTGTTTAAAGCGGGTAAATTTTGAGGCATCAGGAACAACACGGAAGCCACAGAAAACCTGTAGTTCCTGAGAATATTTTAAAAATATAATCAGAAGAGTATCCGTCGGGATTGAGAAAATGCGCTGAATAAGGAGAGCCTTAATCATAGGATAAAGTGGATGCTTGCGAGGTCTTCCTGTAGAAGCGTGAAAATGAGTAACAAAAGAAACAGGAACAATTTCATCAAGATTAATGGTTTGGTCAAGTAGAGAAAGAAACTGATATTTGTCATTATCGAATTTATTTTGGCAATCTTCAAAAACTTCTGCCAAAGTGAGCTGCTTATATGGTATCATATAGGTACATCTCCTTTCGGGTGGTTGGTTTATAGTTTCTAGGCAACTCTATTTTACCACAATCCGTTGAGGAGATGTTTTGTTTTATAAAAGTTAAAATGCCGTATTTATGCGGCTTGTGGCGTTTCGCAAACGCCTAATAGAATACAGAAAGAGAAAGGAGAATAACAGTATGAATATAGGAATCCTGGGAGCGGGACGTATCGCAGCGCAGATGGCAGATACGATTAACTGTATGGAAGGCATGAAAGCATATGCAATAGCATCCAGGCAGTTGGAAAAAGCAGTACGTTTTGCAAAAGAAAACCATGTGGAGAAGGCATATGGGACATATGAAGAAATGCTGAAAGATAAAGAGGTTGATCTTGTGTATATCGCTACGCCACATGCTCTCCACTTTGCTCATGGAAAGTTATGTGTAGAACAGCATAAGCCTTTTCTGTGCGAAAAGCCATTTGCTGTCAATGTCGCTCAGGCAGAAGAACTTATGAACTATGCCAAAAAAAATGGGATTTTCTGCACAGAGGCATTGTGGACCAGATATATGCCCTCCTGCAAAATGTTAAAGGAAATTATCCGCTCCGGTGAAATAGGAGAAGTTCTGTACTTAACAGCAAATCTGGGTTACGCGCTTCCACAGAAAGGACGCCTTGTACAGCCTGAACTGGCCGGCGGCGCCTTGCTGGATATGGGAGTGTATACACTGCATTTTGCAGCATCGGTACTGGAAGGCGAATGGAAAGAAATGACTTCGGTGTGCAAAAAGAGTGAAACAGGCGTAGATATACAGGATGCGATCATTACTGTGTCTGAGGATGGGAAAATGGCGATTTTGCATACAACAATGTTGGGCGATACCGAGCAGCAGGGAATCATTTACGGGACAAAAGGGTATATCATTGCACATCATATCAATAATATTCAAGAACTGGAAATTGTATATCATGGAAAAAAGGAAAGAACTAAAATCCCTATACCGGAACAAATTTCAGGATATGAGTATGAACTTTTGGCATGTAAGAGGGCTCTGGAGGGTAAGCAGATAGAATGTGAAGAACTGCCTCATCAAGAAACTGTCCGTGTCATAAGATGGATGGACCGGCTGCGAGAAGAGTGGGGAGTGCGGTACCCGTTTGAAAAGCAGGAGATAAACCACAATTGTAGCGCCTATGATCACGCAGTATCTATGTGCTGATAGTATTATGATTATCCAGTATGATCTCGCAGGCAGCATTGGGAAAATCTTCTGCCAGACGGGAACTTAAGCGCTCATTGGCTTCTTGGATATTTTTTACGGATACGGCATCCGCGGCAACGCGAAAATAGATGGAGATCCATAGCTGACGGCCAGTACGGGCAATATCATAGAAAACGGGAATAAAAGCATAGTCTTCTAAAATTTTGCCGGATATTTTTTTGATCGTGTCGACCGTCTGCTGATCCGGTGAAAAAAGAAATAATTCCCGGAAAGTTTCAATCAGCATTTTGATCGTCTCAGGAATCATAAACAGCATGATCAATATAGCAATGATCTGGTCAAAATAAGGAGAGAGAAAGGCAAAAGACGTCTGCTGCAGTTCCATGGCAATAAAAAAGGCGAAAGACATGCCAAGACTGTAAGCCACATCAAGTTTCCAACCTAGTATTTCTGCTTTTACCGTAGGGGAAGAAACTTTGCGGCTCATGAATTTCATTATGCATAAAATCAGAAAACTGACCATTCCCAGAATCAGCTGGAATAAAGAGACTTGCCCTTTGTTGATATGACTGCCGCCGGAAAATAATTTTTCAATGACACTTGTCAGCACACTGACAGTTACAGAAATCAGCATGATATTTTTGATCAAAATAAAAAAAGATTCCAGCTGAAAAAAGCCATATGGATGCTTTTCGGAAATAGGGCGATGAAATAAAGGGGTCAAAAATAAAAGCAAAATAATAAAGACAAGTTCAGAAGCATCATACAATGCATCCATCAGTGTGGATTGGGAATGGCTGTAGACCGCATAAATCAGCTCAACGATAACAAAACCGACTCCGGACAAAAAAGAGAGGAGCAGGATCCTTTTTTCTAATATTTCTTCTGAACTTTTCGGCGTATGATGCTTCATGAAGCACTTTCCTTTCTACTACAATATATTTATGGGTAATCTTATTTAACATTCATTTAATCTTGCGGCTTTTAAGAATAAAAGCAGGCCGAGCAAAAACATGACAGATAATGCGCTGACGCCGATATTGATACTCCCTGTGATCTGGCTCAAAAAAGAGACAAAAGCAGTACCGATAATGGAGGCGCCTTTCCCGCAGATGTCATAGATACCGAAATATTCTCCGGACTTTTCCGCAGGGATGATCTTAGCAAAATAGGAACGGGACAGAGCCTGTATCGTTCCCTGGAACAATCCTACTAAAACAGCAAGGATCCAGAAATCTAACTGTGTGTCGAGCCAGTAAGCATACACGGCGATGCCGAAGTATGCGCTGATACAGACGGCGATGATCTTAGCAGGCGAGACTTTTTTCACGAGTCTGCTGAAAAGTAAAACAGAAGGGAATGCAACGATCTGTGTCACGAGGAGCGCCAAAAGAAGACCATTGCTGTTCAATCCCAGGGCCTGTCCGTATGCGGTTGCCATGTCGATGACCGTATAAACTCCGTCGATATAAAAGAAAAATGCAAGCAGAAAAAGAAAAACACGTTTTTCTTTTACCAGTTCCTTAAAGGTATGACCCAGGCGCAAAAAGCTGTCTTTGATCACATGCCCTCCGGTCTGGACATAGTATTTCTGCCGATAGCATTTTAATAAAGGAAGGGAAGAACCTCCCCACCAGAGCGCTGTGATCAAAAAGGCGGTGATCATGGACTGCTGTGCGCCCAGCCCTATGTTGCCTCCGAATAGGATGAGAAGCAGACAGACAGCAAAAGGAATACAGCTGCCGATATATCCCCAGGCATAACCGTGGGAGGAGACACGATCCATTCGATCAGGTTCCGCTATATCGGGCAGCATTGCATCATAAAATACAAGACTCGAAGAATAGCCAGTCTTTGCCAGAATGAAGATCACGAGGAACCAGAACCAGGACGAAAGGAATCCCAGAAGAATACACCCGGCGATTCCAAGTCCCATAACAATTCCAAAGATCTTTTTCTTATAATTTTGTATATCTGCGACAGCGCCCAGCGTAGGGCCGATCAGTGCGACCAGCAGGGTGCTTATCGACACGGCATATCCCCAGTAAGCCAGATAGTCGACATCTGAAATGCCGGCGTTTCCGGCAAGGGTATTGAAGTAAATTGGGAAGATGGTGGATACCATCATTGTAAATGCAGAGTTCCCCACATCATAAAGAACCCAGTTTTTTTCTAGTTTGGTAAGTTTAAATTTCATACTCATTCCTCTCGTATGTGCAATAGTTTTGATTTCTACAGGGGAAGTGTTTCCCAGTTTTCTCCCGCCCCGAATGTCCTGTGAAAACGTTTGGGAAGTTCTTCATTTTGGAACAGTGTTTTTTGATAGTCGATGATTAGTCCTGCCGCCAAAGGAACTGCTCCGGAATACAGACGCCTAAGAAGCTGACAGTAGTCCTCGCAGGCAGGATTGGGCGTTTCACTCATGACCATGCCGTGCATAGCGTCGTATATTTTGGCAAGTTTCATTGCTCCAAAGAGAAGCTGCCGTTTCTTTGGATTGGGAGACAGCAGTACTTTATGATAAAAAATCATAGATTTTAGCGCCTTTTTTACTGTATCCGCAGAAAGTTCTTCAAAAAAGGGCGCAATGATCCCGGCATTTTGCGCTGTGGGATGAATGTGCCGGGTGGTGAGGTATTTTACAGGGTTGATATAGTCCTCGCACAGAAGCAGTCTGTCAAATTCCATCTCGATCTCGGCATGGCTGATCCCGCTTGTCTGTATCATTTTTTCGATGTAAGGATGACATTCGCTGTCCAGGGCAAAATGGCAGATAAAGCCATAGATGTAGGCTCTGGCAGCGGCAGGATCTGCAGACGCGTTGATTCTCTGTATGCCTTTTTTGAAAAATTCATCGGCCATTTTTTCATGCATCGCATAGCCTTGTGCATTCACAGGGGTCTTGATAAGCGCTTTGTGGTAAAATAGTATATCTGGTCCGTGCAGTCCGATATCGAAAAGTTCCCTGTGATTTTCGATAGCGCCTTGCAGAGGTCTGGGCAGAGCGCTGATTACTTCTTTTCCAAATCTATAATGTGTGTATGTTGTCGGCATAAAATCTCTCCTTTTGTAAGTTCTTTTTCACATCATAGGTATATATTATCACATAATCAGAGTAAAGAGAGTATTATGTTTGTGAAAAATGAAAGTAAAACCTTGACATTTTTGTTTTTCGTTTTATAGTATAGTATATGGTCTTAGTATTTTTTCAGTTGCGCATACTGAAAAAAGAGGCTGTATTTCATTGGACAAGGGCTTGTACTGGTTTCGACAGGGATCTTGAAGATGGAGAAGCTATCCGCAGGTTGATGCGTCAAATCACAAATTTAAAATTAAACGCTAACGATAATTACGAATTAGCTGCAGCCTAATTGCTGCATGTCAGCCTTAGAGCACTCACACTTTAAGGACCTGGCACCGACTATGTGAGAAACGATACCGGCAAAGCTTTGAGCCGGCAGGCGTATCATGAAGCTACCGAAACTGTAAGGATGTTAGTTTCCGTACAGCGGGGGGAATCTGAAAGAACTGACTATGATAGTAGAAGTACATGGGATAGGTTTTTGGACGCGGGTTCGATTCCCGCCAGGTCCATATAGGGGGTATTAGCGCAGTTGGGAGCGCGCAACATTCGCATTGTTGAGGCCACGGGTTCGAATCCCGTATACTCCATTATAAAAAGTTTTGTTAGCGATACTTGGTTTTCACAACCAGGTATCGCTTTTTTCTTCCTATGTTTTTGCAGAAATCTCAGTTTCATTTCATATATCGGAGGGGAAAGAAGTGGAAATCAGAAGATATCAGCAGTCAGACCGCGAGATTTTGGCAGAATTATTTTATCATACGGTCCATACCGTTAATGCAAAAGACTATACAAAAGAGCAGCTTGCTGTATGGGCAGACGGGAAAGTGGATCTGGAAAAATGGAATCAGTCACTTCGAGAACATTATAGTGTAGTGGCAGTTGATGAAGGGGTGATCGTCGGCTTTGGCGATATAGATCGGACAGGTTACCTTGATCGTTTATTTGTTCGTGCCGATTGTCAGGGGAAAGGGATCGCTACAGCCATCTGTGATCGATTAGAGCAGGAGATGCGGGGAAATATTACTGTGCATTCTTCTATAACGGCAAGACCTTTTTTCGAAAAGAGAGGATATAGAGTTATCAAAGAACAACAAGTAGAACGACAAGGAGTTTTTCTTACAAATTATATCATGATAAAGAAAGACTGACTTAAAGGGATTATGTTTATCCCATCTGTATTTATGTTTTATAACTTAAGTGCATGGAGTTGTGTAGTAGTATATGCAGGTATTGCGTTACTTGGCAATTTAATAGCATTGCCATTAAGAAAAAAGTAAATCCCAGTTTTGTAGAGAGTAGAGTCCACAGAAGATTTGGATTGCGGAGGGTGGAAAGAATGATTTCAACTATTTTAATGGATATAGATGATACACTTTTGGATTTTGATTTATGTGCAAAATGGGCAATGGATGAAGCTGCAAAGAAAATGAAATTAATACTGCCTCAAAATACATATGACCATTTCAAAAAAATCAATGCCTCACTTTGGAAGCAGATGGAGAAAAAAGAAATAACTTCGGATGAGATTTATTGTGTGAGATGGGAAAAGGTTTCTCTAGCGGTGGGAGTATCACTTGATGGTAAAGAGTTTGAGAAGCATTTCCTTGCTTATCTTTCTAAAAGTGCTATTCAAGTAGAGGGAGCTTTAGAGTTATTAGAGTATTTAAGTGGAAAATATAAAATATATGCAGCCAGCAACGGCCCGTTTGAACAGCAAGTACAAAGAATGAAATTAGCTGGAATGGATAACTATTTAAGCGGTTATTTTGTGTCAGAAAAAATAGGACATTCGAAGCCAACGAAAGAATTTTTTGCTGTGTGCTGTAAAGAAATATGTGCAGCGGACTTAAGTGAGATCATCATGATAGGGGATTCCTTATCCGCAGATATAAAAGGGGCTGACAATTACGGTATAAAAACATGTTGGTTTGATAAAGAATCAAAAGGTACAGAGAATCCAGCAGATTATACGGTAGATCATTTGTTGGAAATAAAAGCGTTTCTTTAAATATATTAAATCCCAGTAATACAAAGTGATGAATTTTCACTTTCCTGCAACAAAATGCTTTATCATTGACTCTTATTATTAAAAACTACTTTGAATTAGGAGGATTTGAATATGAAAATAAGAAAATGGATTGCGATAACATTAGCAGTTTTATCTGCATTCGCATTTACCGCTTGTGGAAATAACCAGAAAACCGGAGCAACAAAAGCAGAAACGGAAACTTCAGAAAAACCAATCACAGAAGCACCTGTCGGAGTGTTTATTACGTATGGAGAAGACGGTGCTTATGCCTTCGTAGATGTGGAGACAAACTCTGTTTTTACTGCGGAACTTCCATTGGATCATATGAAAGACAAAGAAGGAAATGTACTAAAGTTTGAAGATCTAAAAGATGGAGATCAACTTCAGTTTAATGGAAATCTTATGATGACAGCAAGTATTCCGCCAATGTATTCTGGAATTTCAGATGTCGTTCGTTTAGAAGAAGGAACGGTCGATTTGGCAGAAAAGTATTACCCGCTGATCGAAGAGACAATGGGCATCGAAGTAGATCCATCTAGGATTCCAACTTGTACTATTGAAAGCTCTCAGTCCTTTGGTGACGTAGCAGCTGCTATTTACGAGACATCTTATGATTGGTCTTTTGAAACAGAAAACGGTGCTGTACAACATGATGTCGTAAATGAAACGGAAGATTCTGTGAATACCGTATTTGAGATGGAAGGCAGCAGTACGGAGGGAGTAATCTCATTTTTTCCCAATCCTGCAAAAGCAGAGCTTTTCCTTTATACTACCGATGGAGTACAAGAAGTAGAACTTATACAGTCCGGTTCGAAGTATGCTGTAACATTAGAAGCCGAACATACTTATGAAATTCGGGGGAAATGGGAAAATGGATCCGTAACCTACAAATTTGATACAAAAACAATAAAAGAATAAAGTGTATATCCTATAAAAGTGTATACCTAAAACGGAGGCCTTTTTGGTTCGTATCCCATCCTGGATACAAATAAAAATCCTCCGTTTTTCTGTTATACTGTATGGCTTTTATTTTTGTTCTGTAGATGTTTTATTTCTAAAATTAAATAGTTTCAGAGTCCATAAAAAGGTAAAGAAAGATTTTGTCTGGTATAAACGCAGTTTCTTTGTGTATATCCTAACACATGCCTTACAGGCGGGCGTGTTTCGCACGACAGGGTATGTAATACAAGGCAGACATTAAAAAAGTGTGAAATTACATTGAATTTGATTAAATTCTCATGTAAGCATGGTATAATAACATAGAAAACGTATATCATGTCCGGGAGATGAAGGGATGGAAAATTTCGTACAACTTCAAGATATTACAAAGATTTATAAAATGGGAGAAATCGAGATCCGTGCCGTAGACGGAATCGATTTTACCATTCATAAAGGTGAATTTGTTGTTATTGTGGGGCCCAGCGGCGCAGGGAAAACGACAGTGCTCAATATCCTGGGAGGAATGGATACAGCGACATCGGGCAGTCTGCTTGTGGACGGAGAAGAGATCACTAAGTACTCGGCGAGGCAATTGACGGGGTACCGTCGTGAAGATATTGGCTTTGTATTTCAGTTTTATAATCTGGTGCCAAATCTGACGGCACTGGAAAATGTTGAACTGGCATTGCAGATATGCAGAGAGCCTTTGGATGCGCGGGAAGTGCTAAGGGAAGTAGGACTTGCAGATAGAATGGACAATTTTCCTGCACAGCTTTCAGGCGGAGAGCAGCAAAGGGTTTCCATAGCCAGAGCGTTGGCTAAGAATCCGAAACTGCTTCTGTGCGACGAGCCTACAGGAGCTCTGGATTACAATACCGGAAAAGCGATTTTAAAACTCTTGCAGGATATGTGCCGGGAGCGCGGCATGACAGTGATCGTTATCACGCATAATTCTGCGCTGGCGCCGATGGCAGATCGTCTGATCAAGATAAAAAACGGCAAAGTTTCTAAAATGGAGATTAATAAAAACCCAGTATCAATAGACGAGATCGAATGGTAGGTCATTTACATGAACAGAAAAGCACTGAGAAAAGATTTTTATATGGAGATCAGACGCAGTTTGGGACGATTTTTGTCCATCTTCTTTATTGTGGCGATCGGTGTTGCTTTCTTTTCCGGAATTCGTGCGGCTGAACCGGATATGCGCATATCCGGAGATACCTATTTTGATGAGAAGAATTTGATGGATATCCAAGTGGTCAGTACGTTAGGGCTGACAGAGGATGATGTGGAAGCGTTAAGAGAGACGGAGGGCATAGAAAAGGTAGAAGGCGGTTATTCTGTGGATGCTTTATGTACAGGAAATGAAACAGAGAGCGTGGTACATATTTCTTCTATCCTGCCGACGATGAACCAGGTGACAGTGGAGAAGGGACGGCTTCCCAAGACGGCGCAGGAGTGTGCTGTGGACGTAGATTTTCTCGTTGAAGAAGGCTTTCAGATCGGGGATACGATTACACTGCGTTCAGGGACAGATACAAAGATCACAGATACACTAAAAGAGGACACCTTTACGATCGTTGGCGCTATCAGCAGTCCATGTTATATTTCCTTTCAGAGAGGCAGTACGACGATCGGTACGGGAAATGTAGACGGTTTTGTCAGTGTGCCCGCAGAGAGTTTTGACATGGAAGTATACACAGAACTATATGCAGCGGCAGAGGGCGCAAAGGCATTGACGGCGTTTACCGCTGCATATGACGACTGTGTAGAGGCTGTGACAGAACATATAGAGGGGATCAAAGAAGAACGGGAGGACGCACGTTATCAGGAGATCATTGACGAGGCAAATACACAGCTGGCAGATGCAAAGGCGGAATTTGCACAAGCTCAGACAGAGGCAGAGGAAAAGCTGTCAGAAGCGAAACAGCAGTTGGAGGATGGACAGAATCAGATAGACAGCGCAAAGGCAGAGATAGAAAGTTCTGCGAGCCAACTTGCGATTTCAGAAAGCGAACTGACGGCAAAGCAGGCGGAAATGGATAGTGCTTGGGCTTCCCTTACGGCAAAACAAGAAGAGACGGATGCGGCGAAAACAGAGCTGGAGCAGCAAAAGGCAGCGTTAGAAGCAGGCAGTATTACAAAGGATGAGACATACCAGGAGGCATATCAACAGGGATATGAGGAAGCTTTATCACAGGCTTACCTGACGGCGGAAGGAAAACTGGACGGACAGGCAGCACAGATAGAAAGTGCCATTGCACAGCTTGAAGAAACGATAAAAAGGCTGGAGGAAAGTGGAGACCCCGGCGGACAGTTAGCGGGATTGAAGGCAGAACTTGCCGTGCAGGAGGCGTCTCTCGCACAGATAAACAGTGAAACATTCCGTGATACGATAAAAGCGCAGGCAAAAGCAGAACTGGATGTAGTTTTTCCGGGACAGTTTAATGAACAGTACCGACAGCAGGCGTTGTCTCAAGTGAATGAATATCTTTCGCAGTTAAGTGCAGGACAGACACAAATGGACGAAGCGAAAACGCAGCTGGTATCTGGTCAGGCACAGATAGATGCAGGCTGGGTCCAGATCAGCCAGGCAAAGACACAGCTGCAGGACGCACAGACAGAACTGGCAGAAAAAGAACAAGAGCTTGCCGGCGGATGGAGTGAATACGAGGAAGGGAAGACCGAGGCAGAAGAAAAGCTTGCAGATGGTGAGGAGAAGATACAGGATGCGGAGGATGAGGTTGAGAAGATAGAACACGCCGAGTGGTATATCCATGATAGAGACAGCGCAGTTACGGATTATACCGGTTATGGGGACAATGCAGACAGAATGAGAGCCATTGGCGAGGTATTTCCGGTTTTATTTTTCCTGGTGGCCGCGTTAGTCAGCCTGACGACGATGACCCGTATGGTAGAAGAACAGAGGACTCTTATCGGTACACTTAAGGCGCTTGGATATGAAAGACATGCGATCGCGGGAAAATACCTGGGATATGCATTTTTTGCCACGGTCGGCGGCTGTATAGTGGGTGTGCTGATCGGGGAAAAGATACTTCCGTATATTATCATTACGGCATATGGGATCATGTATACGCATATGGATACGGTCATTGTCCCTTATCATTTTTCTTATGCGGCGGCGGCTTCATTGGCGGCCCTTGTCTGTACGATCGGAGCGACTTTCTTTTCCTGCTTCCGGGAATTGAGAGAGCAGGCGGCAGAATTGATGCGTCCGCCTGCGCCTAAACAAGGAAAGAGAGTAGTATTGGAGAGAGTACCGTTTATCTGGAAACGCTTTAGTTTTATATGGAAAGCGACCGTGCGCAATCTGATGCGATATAAGAAACGATTCTTTATGACGATATTTGGTATTGGTGGGTCTATGGCACTTCTATTGGTTGGATTTGGACTGCAGGACTCGATATTTAATATTGGTATACTGCAATATGATAAGATACAATTATATGATGGAAATGTGATCTTGAATGAAGATGCGGCAGAGCAGGAAAAGCAGGATATATACGAGGCGCTTAAGAAGGATGACAGAACAAAAAAGACGGTCGAGAATCTTTTGACCCAGGTAAAAGTACATAATGGCAAGAAACAAGGGGACGTATATCTCAATGTTCCGGAAGATACAGACACATTTTCCCAATTAGTCATTTTTGAAGACAGGGTAACAAAAGAAAGATACAGTCTGGACGACGAAAGTGTGATATTGACAGAAAAGATGGCTAAGACGTTGGATGTGGTTCCTGGCGATACGATCTGGATACAGGATGATATAAAAGGAGAGATTCCGGTTAAAGTAAAAAGTGTTTGTGAGAATTATATGAACCATTATCTGTATATGACAGAGGCATTGTATGAAACGGTATATGGAAAAGAGCCGGATTATAATGCTATATATTATCAGACACAGGATGGTACGACAGAGCAGGCGCAGAAAATAGGGGAAGAAATGTTGGAGTATCCGGGCGCGTTAAGTGTCAGTTATACAACGGACATAGAGAGCCGGCTGGATGATATGCTCAGCAGTCTTGATATTGTGATCGTAGTGCTTGTGGTTTCCGCAGGAATGCTGTCCTTTGTCGTGCTGTATAATCTGAATAATATCAATATCACAGAGCGCAAGAGAGAATTGGCGACGTTGAAGGTGCTGGGCTTCTATGATAATGAGGTGAGTGCATATGTATATCGAGAAAACATGATCCTGACAGTGATAGGCGGTATATTTGGGATGCTGCTTGGGAAGATTTTACATCAGTTTATTATTGTTACAGTGGAGATAGAGTCTGTGATGTTTGGGAGAAATATTGATATCAGCAGTTTTATTTATAGTTTTTTGATCACACTGGCGTTTTCATTCTTTGTGAATGGCGTAATGTATTTTAAGCTAAGGCAGATTGACATGGTAGAATCACTAAAAAGTGTAGAATGATAAAAGAAAGACGGTGCAGTATGGAAAAAGCAAAAATTTTGGTTGTGGATGATGAAAGCAGGATGAGAAAGTTGGTAAAAGACTTCTTGGCAAGGGAAGGATATGTTGTCTTAGAAGCAGGGGATGGTATGGAGGCGATGGATATCTTCTATGCCCAGCGGGATATTGCGCTTGTTATTCTAGATGTTATGATGCCTAAAATGGATGGATGGCAAGTGTGCAGAGAAATACGTGAAGAATCAAAAGTGCCGATCATCATGCTGACTGCACGGGCAGAGGAGCGGGATGAATTACAAGGATTTGAACTGGGAGTTGATGAATATA
This sequence comes from Mediterraneibacter sp. ICN-202921, assembly GCF_037890075.1. Lineage (NCBI taxonomy): Bacteria > Bacillati > Bacillota > Clostridia > Lachnospirales > Lachnospiraceae > Mediterraneibacter > Mediterraneibacter sp. ICN-202921. Next base: position 113,644 of record NZ_JBBKBE010000002.1, read on the forward strand.
TATCCAAACCCTTCAGTCCCAAGATCTTAGTGGCAAGAGTAGGGGCGATCTTGAGGAGGACCCGTGGAGCAGAAGCAGGGGAAATGCTTGAGGCAGGTGGGATCGTGATTGATAAGACGGCACATATCGTGAAGATCGATGGACAGGTGATAGATTTAAGTTTTAAAGAGTTTGAACTGCTTGCGTATTTTGTGGAGAACCAGGGCGTTGCGCTGTCTCGGGAAAAGATCCTGAACAATGTCTGGAATTATGATTATTTCGGAGATGCGAGAACGATCGATACACATGTGAAGAAACTGCGCAGTAAGCTGAAGGATAAGGGAGATTACATCCGAACGATCTGGGGGATGGGATATAAATTTGAGGTGGAAGAATGAAAGGTTCCATCAGAAGTCAGATCACGGCGATCTTTATAGGGGTAATTGTATGTATTTTGGCAGGGATGTTTGTGATCAATTCTGGCTTTCTGGGACGGTACTATGTGGTGCATAAGGAAAAAGACCTGATCGAGACATACGAGGTGATAGATGGTGCTCTGTCTGATGGAAAATTTACATCGGCAAATGTACAGGATAAGGTGCTGAATCAGTCCGAGAAGACGAATATTGATATATCGATCATGGACACGGCAGGAGGAAATATTATATTTTCTACGATCAAGGATGAAAGAGGACTTCTTTTTGCCAGGATGTTAGGGTACTTTTTTGATAAAAACCAGGATGAAGGGATGGTGTTGGAGAGTACAGAAGACTATCAGATACTGAAAGCCACCGATTCAAAGAATAAGACAGATTATCTGGAAATGTGGGGATATTTTTCGGATGGTTCCTTCTTTACGATGCGAAGCCCGTTGGAAAGTATACGGGAGAGTGCTGATCTGGCTAATACATTTCTGATTTATATCGGTATGATGGGAATCTTGCTTGGAGGCATTTTAGTCTGGTTTTTCTCAAAGAAGATTACAAAACCGATCCTGGAGCTTGCAGAATTGTCGAGGAGGATGGCAAAATTAGATTTCGATGCAAAATATACGAGCGGAGGCAGTAATGAGATCAGGATCCTGGGCGAGAGCTTTAACAGCATGTCCAAGCGGCTGGAAAAAACGGTATCAGAGTTAAAAAGAGCAAATAATAAGCTCTTAAAAGATATTGAACAAAAAGAAAAAATCGAAGATATGAGAAAAGAATTTTTGGGAAATGTCTCACATGAGTTAAAAACACCGATCGCTTTAATACAAGGCTACGCGGAAGGATTGAAAGAAGGCGTAAATGATGACCCGGAAAGCCGTGAATTTTACTGTGATGTCATCATGGATGAGGCAGGAAAGATGAACCAGATGGTGAAAAATCTGCTGACGTTGAACCAGTTAGAGTTTGGCGATGACGATCTGGAATTTGAGCGTTTTGATATTGTAGGATTGATACGGGGTGTTGTCGCGAGCTGTGAGATTTTGATACAGCAGGCACAAGCCCAAGTGTCCTTTGTGGCAGAGTCGCCGGTCTGTGTCTGGGCGGACGAGTTTAAGACAGAGCAGGTAGTGCGAAACTATCTGACCAATGCAATCCACCATGCAGAGAACGAAAAACGTATAGAGATCCGTGTGATCCCGGGAAAAGATACGGTCAGGATCACGGTGTTCAACAGTGGAAAACCGATTCCCGAAGAAGACCTGTCAAAGCTGTGGGATAAGTTTTATAAGGTGGATAAGGCGCATACGAGAGAATATGGAGGAAATGGAATCGGCTTGTCGATCGTCAAGGCAATCATGGAATCTTTCCATCAGGATTATGGAGTGCGAAATTTTGACAATGGAGTAGAATTCTGGTTCGAACTAGATACGAAATGTGCGGCGGATGAGGAGGAATGCAGAAAGCGGATGTCTGAATAGAGACGTCCGTTTTTTAATGATGTGCCTGGTTGTGTATGTTTTGATAAGTTGGATAACAGTAAACAGCGGCATGGAAAATAAACAGATTTGCTGTCTTTTCTTATCAGAATGAGTATGGTATCATTCTAATAGTATGTGATGGGAGGACAGAAAGCATGATTGCGATAATCGATTATGATGCGGGGAATATAAAGAGTGTGGAAAAGGCTCTTGTGCATCTGGGACAAGATGTGCTTGTCACAAGAGAAAAAGAAGTGATCCAAAAGGCGGATAAGGTAATCCTTCCAGGCGTAGGCGCCTTTGGGGACGCAATGAGAAATTTAAGGCAGACCGGACTGGATACAGTGATCCGGGAAGTGGTGGACAAGGGAATCTTCTTTTTGGGTATTTGCCTGGGGCTGCAGGTCTTGTTTGAGAGCAGCGAGGAGGCGCCTGGAGTACCGGGATTAGGAATTTTAAAGGGAAATATTTTGCGTATACCTAAAGAAGAAGGTTTGAAGATTCCGCATATGGGCTGGAATTCCTTGTGTTTAAAAAACGAAGGCAGATTATTTCGAGGGATAGAGGCGGATCCGTATGTATATTTTGTACATTCCTATTATCTGAAAGCAGCGGATGAAAAGATCGTGAAAGCATCTGCAAAGTATGGTGTATCGATCGATGCATCTGTAGAACAGGGAAATGTGTTTGCATGCCAGTTTCATCCGGAAAAGAGCAGTGAAATGGGACTGAAGATACTGAAAAATTTTGTGGAACTTTAAACAGGAGGCAAAAATGTTTACAAAAAGAATCATTCCCTGTCTGGATGTGCATGCGGGGAGAGTTGTAAAAGGCGTGAATTTTGTGGATTTAAAAGATGCCGGGGATCCGGTGGAGATTGCTAGGGCTTATGACAAGGCAGGAGCAGATGAACTTGTTTTTTTGGATATCACGGCTTCTTCTGATGCCCGAGAGACTGTAGTGGACATGGTGAGAAAGGTAGCGCAGTGTGTGTTTATCCCTTTTACAGTAGGAGGAGGAATACGGACGGTGGAGGATTTCCGCGCCCTATTAAGAGAAGGGGCAGATAAGATTTCTATTAATTCTTCTGCCATTAATACGCCGGAATTGATACATGATGCGGCAGAGAAATTTGGGAGCCAGTGTGTTGTGGTTGCTATTGACGCAAAGAAAAGACCCGATCAAAGAGGATGGAATATATACAAAAACGGTGGCCGTGTCGATGTAGGCATAGATGCCGTAGAATGGGCGAAAAAGGTGGAAAGCCTGGGCGCTGGAGAAATCCTTTTGACCAGTATGGACTGCGATGGGACAAAAGCAGGGTATGACCTGGAACTGACCCGCGCGATCGCAGAACAAGTGGATATTCCGGTGATCGCTTCCGGCGGTGCGGGAGAGTTGTGCCATTTCAAAGAAGCGTTGACAGAAGGAATGGCAGATGCGGCTCTGGCGGCATCGTTATTCCATTATAAAGAATTGGAGATAAAAGAAGTAAAAGAATACCTAAGAAAAGAAGGCGTCTCTGTTCGTTTGTGATACATGCCTGTGCGGACAAGCGTTTTCATTGCTCCAGCCGGAGAAAAGCGCCGGCTGTCTGAAAGAATGGTAAGGAGGAACAATACGATGGCAGGATTAACTGGGGACTGGTATGACGCTCTGAAAGGGGAGTTTGGAAAGCCTTATTATAAAAAACTGTTTCAGACGATCAATGAGGAATATAAGACGAAAAGGATCTTTCCGCCTGCGCAAGATATATTCAATGCGTTTCACCTTACGCCTCTGCATGATGTGAAGGTCGTGATCTTGGGACAAGACCCTTATCACAATTATGGACAGGCACATGGGCTGTGTTTTTCAGTGCAAAAAGGAGTGGCAGTTCCCCCTTCACTGGTCAATATTTATCAGGAACTGCATGACGATATGGGATGCACGATCCCACAGCATGGATGTCTGACGAAGTGGGCAAAACAGGGAGTGCTTATGCTCAATACAGTACTGACGGTACGTGCACATCAGGCGAATTCTCATCGGGGATTAGGGTGGGAAGAATTTACGGACGCGGCTATCCTTGCGCTGAATAGCCAGGACAGACCGATGGTATTTATTCTTTGGGGCGCTCCGGCGCAGCGAAAGAAGCGGATGTTGAATAATCCGAAACATCTAATCCTAGAAGCACCGCACCCGAGTCCTCTTTCGGCATACCGCGGCTTCTTTGGAAGCCGACCTTTTAGCCAGACGAATCGTTTCCTGGAAGAACACGGCATAGAGCCTGTAGACTGGCAGATTGAAGAATAAAATACTCCTTTAGGAAGAGGCGAAAGACAAATATTCTTCCTAAAGGAATATAGTAAAAATGTATATGTAAGAAGCAGAAATTTCACTTATGGACACAGATTGTGAGGTCTATAAAAGAATGATGCCGTTGCCGGCTCCGATCCGATCCGCTCCGGCGTCGATCAAATCTTCTGCGAATGTACGGGTGCGGATACCTCCGCTTGCTTTTATCTGCAGTCGATCGCCTACGGTTTTTTTCATCAGTTTTATATCTTCTACTGTAGCTCCTCCGGTGGAAAAACCGGTAGAAGTCTTGACAAAGGCGGCGCCTGCTTCTTCAGAAAGCTGACATGCTTTCACTTTTTCTTCTTCTGTGAGAAGACAAGTCTCAATGATTACTTTGACAATGGCTGGTTTGGAAGCTTCCACGACGGCCTTGATGTCATCTCTTACACAATCCCAATCTTTATCTTTTATAGCTCCAATGTTGATGACCATATCGATTTCAGCGGCTCCTGCCTTGACTGCTTCGGAGGCTTCAAAAGCCTTTGCTGTAGTCATCATGGCTCCCAAGGGAAAGCCGACTACACAGCATGTCTTGATTTTTGTGCCTTTTAATTCTGAAGCTACGAGCGCGGCGTGACAGGTATTCACGCAGACAGAAGCAAAACCGTGCTCCTTGGCTTCTTTGCAATAGCGGATGATACTTTCTTTGGTAGCATCTGCTTTCAACATAGTATGATCGATCTTCTTTGCAATATCCATTTTTTTCTCCTACCTTTTATAGTAAATTATTTTCCTTGCCGGACAAAGCCCTCCTGAAAGGGATATATTACGGAAGTCCAGATGGGGATGGTGTTTTTCGGAATCTGCATAAACAGATACTCACTGTATGTTTATTATAGCACAGAGAAGTAAGAAATAGTTTTCTTTTCTCAACAGGACAGCCGTATACAAGATCTATGCCGCAGATGTAGAAAAATACTTGCAATTTTAACACGGAAGTATTATAATATTTCCCATGCAGATGTAGTTCATCGGTAGAATACCAGCTTCCCAAGCTGGGGAGGCGGGTTCGATTCCCGTCATCTGCTTAATAGAAGCCGTAAGCGTTGAAAATACAGCGTTTACGGCTTTTTTTGATACTCATACAAGGAAAATTTAGATTCCGGCAAACATAAACAAGTGAGGTAGAAAAAGCCCTTGATCCATTCCTGGGGCGTATGTTCCGGTTTTATATGCAGTCAGAATTGCAAAATCTATCATCCAGTTATCAACATAGCAGAGTGTCCATTGTCGTATTCTTCCGTAGCAGGAGGATAAACCCCTTAAGGATTACGACTGTTCTGTTTGTGATGACTGTCTAAAGATGATACAATATTTTTGCAGAGAAATGTGTATAGCACATCTAGTACATCTTCAGATGTATGGCCCGCTCCTGTTGGTGCAGGAGCGGTTTTTAATTTTTACGAATTTTTTGTAATAACGCTTCTTGTAAAATTTGAGAAAAATTTACATTTAGTTCTAATGCAGCTGCATTTAACCACGCTGGAAGTGTAACAGTGCGATTTACAGATTTATTGACATTAGCCATACGTATAGACGGCATATATACATCAATTAAAACAACGCGCTCGTTCTTTTCTACTGTAATGTCAGATAACCGAGTAGGAGTAGGAAGATCTTCACCATCTTTCTCAATTCCAAACATCACACATCCAAGCAATTCACGAGCGGATAAAAGCGCATCATTATCATTGACACCGCTTGTAGCGACATCTAAATCGGGAAATACAACAGCAATTTCCTTTCCTTCCTCATAAGTAAAAACAGCAGGATAAAAATAACGTTCTATTTTTTTCATGGTATTTCTCCAATCTATAATTTTAATAGTCGGGGCTACCTAAACTGTAGCCCCGACTGTCTTTCTTAATACTTCCCTTGAAGAATAACTTTTCATGTATCATTCTCTCTTGACGATATTATAATAACACATATAATTATATTTGCCAATAAGCGGCAACACATTTACAACAAAAATGCCCACAAACAGCGAAAAAGCGTTGTAAAAAATTAAGAAATTATTAAATAATTTCACATACAAATATTACAAATTATTTTTTAGACTAGAAAGGTAATAAAAGCTTGAAAAGGGAATAGAAAAAGTAAAGGAGGGGTGACGTGAGGAAGATCATAGAAGTAAAGAACCTGTATAAGCTCTACCGTGTCGGAGATTCTGCTGTGCGGGCGTTGGACGGTGTGGATTTTGCAATATATGAAGGGGAGTTCTGCGCGATCGTCGGAACATCAGGTTCCGGCAAATCTACACTTTTAAATATGCTGGCAGGGCTGGAAAAACCGACAAAAGGAGAGATCATCATAGACGGACAGCATATAGAAGGGCTGAAGGAGGATGCGCTGGTAAAGTTCAGGCGGGAAAATGTAGGTTTCATCTTTCAGTCGTTTCATCTGATCGGTACGATGAACGCATTAGAAAATGTGGCCTTGCCGTTGAATTTTAGAGGAGAAGCCAGAGACAGCCGTCTGAAAAAGGCAGATAAAATGCTGGATCTGATGAAACTTACGAAACATAAGAAACATATGCCTAACCAGATGTCAGGCGGACAGCAGCAGAGAGTGGGGGTAGCGCGCGCACTTGTGACAGACCCCAAGATCGTGTTCGCTGACGAGCCGACGGGGAATCTGGATTCTCATACATCGGAAGATGTCATGCGTCTCATGCGGAAAATCGTGGAAGAACAAAAACGTACACTTGTGATGGTTACCCATGACAATCATCTGGCGCAGTACGCAGACAGAGTTTTCCACATTATAGATGGAAAGATCGTAAAGATAGAAAACTTAGGAGGGAAAAACCATGAAGATCATTAAAAGGACAGTCAGTGTGCTTTGCGCAGCCTTATTGCTGGCAGGCGTACTTATACCGTCAGGAGTCAAAGCGGAGAGCAAGGCGATACCGCAGATCAAGCTTTCCATAGGAAACGGGCAGAGCACCCCGACTTATCAGGCAGGACAGTCGGTGAAGTTAGAACTGCATATACAGAATCAGGGCACAGCACAAGCCGAGAACGTAACCATAAGTCCTGTCCTGGAAAATGCCGCAGACTGGCCGTTCGAGATTGAAAGCATGAACTACGAAAAGAAAATACAAAACGCCATAGCAAGCGGACAGGAGGAAACGGTTTCCTGGGATCTTAAGGTGCGTTCTGATGTGGAGAGCAAATCGTATCGGCTGAATTTTGCACTCACATATGATGACGGAACGAATGAATATGAGGATGACAAGAAGTATATCTTTGTCAAGGCAGTAGCAAAAGAGTCAGAGAAACCATCTGCTCCACAGGAAGAGGGGAAAACACCGGGTGCGGGAGACGCAGGCGGTTCCGGGACAGAAGGAACAGGCGGCAGTGACAGCCAGACTTATGGAATGGACGCCGGGATCATCAATGGAGATCCGGTGGCAGCCGGAGGGGACGCAGGCAGTACGGGAAGCGCCTCTGTTCCCCGTGTGATCGTGACTGGATTTAGCACAGATCCGGGCGAGGTAAAGGCAGGCAGCGATTTTAAACTGGTGGTACATGTGAAGAATACGGCGACTTGGACAGGCGTATCGAATATGCTGTTTGATTTTCAGGCGCCTTCTTCCGGGACAGAAGCGGCAGCGGAAGCACCGGCGTTTCTGCCTTCTTCCGGATCCAGTTCGGTGTATCTGGAGAATATCCCGGCTGGGGAGACGAGAGATATTACGATCGATCTGAACGCAAGGGCGGATCTGGTGCAGAAGCCTTACAGCATTGCCATGTCTATGAAATATGAGGATGGAAATCAGGCACAGTATGAGGGAAATTCAAGTCTTGCGATTCCGGTCAAGCAGGCAGCAAGATTTGAATTCAGTGAGATCAAGATCGCTCCAGAGAGTATTGCGGTAGGGGAAGAAGCGAATATCACCTGTAGTCTGTACAATACGGGACGGATCAAGCTGTATAATGTGAAGGCAAAATTCCAGGGCGACGGGATCGAAGGTGAAGAGATCTTTATCGGCAACCTGGAGTCCGGAGCAACGGGTACGATCGACGGGATCGTTACAGGAACTTCCCAGACAGCGGGAGACGGAAAATGTAAAATGGTCGTCAGTTATGAAGATGAGGCAGGAAAAGCTTCTACCATAGAGAAAGAATTCGTTCTGACTGTGATAGAGCAGGCAGAACCTGCGGATATGACAGAGATGATGCCCATGGAAGAAGAAAGAGGCTTCCCGATCCTGCCGGTAGTGATCGCAGCATTACTTCTGCTCATTGTGATTATTGTGATCGTGGTGCTCAAGGTGAGAAAGAAAAAGAAGATAGCCATAGAAGAGGAGGAACTGCTGGATGAGGTGGACCGATTTATTGAGGATGAGCATATCGAGCCTTAAACGCCGAAAACTGCGGACTTTTCTGACAGTCCTTGGGGTCGTGATCGGCACGGCTTCTATTGTGGTCATGATCTCCCTGGGACTCGGCATGCAGGAATCTATGTACCGGGAGATCGAGCAGTCGGGAGGAATGACCAGCTTGACCGTCACGGGAAAGCAGACGGATACAGGTATGTACAGTTATTCTTCTATGGAGGGCGAAGAGGAGTCTGATAAGTATATTACAGATGAAGTGATCGAGCAGTTGAGAGAAATGGAGCATGTCAAGAGCGCGGAACCGGTCCTGAGCCTGAATGCAATAGCGTTGAAAGGAAAATATATGGGCTATCTGGACTTAAGAGGAATGACGCCGGAAGGCCTAAAGCAGCTGAAGTTAAATTTGGCGCCGGGCGGAAAACTCCCCGATCCTGACAGCCCCAATTTAGACCTGGTCGTGGGAAATGGTGTGATCCAGTCTTTTTATGAAGAATCTACAGGAAAAGGATATTGGGAAACCGGAGAACTGCCGGATATTGACTTTATGCAGGATCAGTTGTTTTTGATCCTGGATGAGAGCACATATTTCCAGTCCAAGGAAAGCGCAAGCATGGGACTGGGAGAAGATGGCGGTCAGGATACGCAGGATGGAACAGGCGGAACGGGTACGGCGAAAAAAACAGCGAAGAAGTATGTGGTAAAGGCGAGCGGAGTCATAGACGGCGACGTCAATGCGTATAATGCCAATTATTATTATGTCTATTGTGATCTGGATACATTAAAAGATATGCTGAAAAAAGAATTTCGGGGAAGTGTGATCCCTGGACAGCCCAGCACCAAATCCGGAAAGCCATACAGTAAGTTTGTCTATTCTTCTGCGGCCGTACAGGCAGATGATATGGATCAGGTGGATGCTTTATCTGCCCAGATCCGGGAAATGGGCTACAATGTATCTACCAACGCAGAGTATATGGAAAGCATGAAGAAACAATTCGCCATGGTACAGGCGGTATTGGGAGGGATCGGCGCAGTATCTCTGCTTGTGGCAGCGATCGGAATTGCCAATACGATGATGATGTCTATCTATGAGAGAACGAAAGAGATAGGCGTAATGAAGGTCATCGGATGCAGCCTGAAAAATATCCGGCAGATGTTCCTCTTAGAAGCGGCATTTATCGGCTTTGTAGGCGGGGTGATCGGAAATATCTTAAGCTTTCTGATGTCCTTTGTTATTAACTTTTTGACAGGAAACGGCAGCGCCGTCGGATTGGACGGAAATATCTCCTATATTCCGCTGTGGCTTGTACTTGTTTCTCTTGCTTTTGCTGTTCTGGTCGGCATGACGGCAGGATATTTTCCGGCTCTGCGGGCCATGCGCTTAAGTCCTCTGGCGGCGATTAGAAATGAGTGATTAAAAAGCCGGAGACTGCCTGCAAGAGTCGGTGAGGCTTATTCTTCGATGATCTGGATCTCCAGATAATCAAAGTCAATAGAGTCTACGAAATTGTCCTGATAGAAACGAGCCTTGTCATGCCGTTTGAATTCAGCGATCGTACTGTCCAGCCAGATCGGCTTGCTTAGATCAAATTCATAACAGATGGCATCCAGCGCATGAAAAATCTTGTGTGTGCGGGTGTCATCTGTCTCATCACAGATTACGATATCTTTTACCATTCGGTTGTCTTTCCATTCTTTTCCCCATAGACGAAACATAATTTCTTCCTTTCTGTCTGGTGTTTTCAATCATATTTGAGGACATTCTATCATACTTTATGAGCAGGCTCAAGGAAGACAAGCTGATAAAATCTTTTCGGAGAGTAGGAAAATTTTTCCTCTGGGAGTAGGAAATTACTTCCTGTGAAATAAAAATATTCCGCTAAGCAGAAAAAAAGTATGCTACTATAGAACTGCAGTGTTAAAAGTTTTGTGTAAATATATAGAAAAAGAAGAGGAAAAACATGGCAGAGATATTACTTATAGAAGACGATAAAGGGCTGCGTGAAGGGATCGCCATCGGTCTTGGCAGCAAAGAGTATCATTTTACAGGCTGTACGACGCTTGCGCAGGCGAGGGAGACTGTGTGGGAGAAAAAGAAGAAGTACGATCTGGTGATACTGGATCTGAATCTTCCGGATGGAAGCGGATATGATTTTTTGAAAGCATACAGGCAGCAGACCGATGGTCCGGTGCTGATCCTGACTGCTAATGATCTGGAAATGCAGGAAGTGATGGGGTTTGAACTGGGAGCGAATGATTATGTGACAAAACCATTCAGTCTGGCGGTCCTGCGTGCCAGGATCGCCAATCTTGTCAGAAATCATGCGGGACGGGAACAGGCGGCATATGAAAGAAGCCGGTATGAAGATGCGCATTTATACCTGGATACGAGACAGTGGGAGTTCAAAAGAGACGGGCAGGAGATCATCCTGAGTCGGACAGAACAGAAACTTCTGGGGATTTTGCTGGAAAACAGGGGGAATACAGTGCCGCGGGAACGTATGCTGGAGAAGATCTGGCAGGACGGTGCCGAATATGTAGAAGAAAATGCACTTTCTGTAGCTGTCAGCAGATTGAGAGCCAAAATAGAGGAAGATCCGTCTAAACCAAGCCACATTCTCAATGTGTATGGGATCGGGTATGTCTGGAAATAGAGAGGAAGCAGAAAAATGGGCAGATATGTAGGAAGAAAGACGTTTGATGTTCTGAATCAGATGTTGGACGGAGCGATCGACGGAACCTTTACGGAATCGGATTATGATGAAAGTGAACTGTCAAAACTAGAAGCGAAGTGGCTGCATTTTCTAAGCGCTTCCGCCCTTGGCAGAGAGACGATAGAAAAAGAAAAACAGTCTGTACAGGAACTCGTCTCCGATATTTCCCATCAGGTGAAGACGCCGATCGCCAATCTTCTGCTGTATGGGGAAATCTTGCAGGAACGGCTGGACGGCGAGGAAAAAGAGATGGCAGGACATTTGTTAAAGGAGACCAGACGGCTGGAATTTCTCCTCCAGTCTCTTGTAAAGATGTCCCGGCTTGAGACGAACACGATCCAGCTGCTTCCCAAGGTGCAGCCGCTTATGCCGCTTTTAGAAAGCGTGCTGGAAAGAGGCGGGAAGAAGCGGAAGGAAAGAAATATCCAGATCCAAAAGTGTGGATGGGAACAGGCACAGGCACAGGAAGCTTGTTTTGATAAGAAATGGACAGAGGAAGCGGTATATAATATCCTGGACAATGCGCTGAAATATACCGGGGAAAACACGCAGATCACGATCCGGGTGGATGTCTATGAACTTTTTGTGCGGATCCGGATACGGGATGAAGGACCCGGCGTGGCAGAAGAGGAAGCGCCTCTTTTATTCAAGAGATTTTATCGGAGTCCTCGTTTCTGTGAGCAGGAAGGCGTGGGTCTTGGGCTCTATCTGGCGAGGGAAATCTTGCGAAAAGAGGGAGGGTATATCAAGGTCGCCTCCCCAAAAGAAGGGGGCTGCGAATTCTCTGTATACTTAAAAAGACGTTAAGTACAGTGACAAAAAGAAAATCTTTCGAAAATGAAAGATTTGGGAAAGAGGATAGAAAGAGTCGTGTGATAGAGTCTTTTTATAGTGAAATATAAGGAGGCCTGAAAGAATGGAGACGATTCTAAGGACAAAGGATTTAAAAAAATATTATGGGACCGGAGAGAACCAGGTCCATGCGCTCGACGGCGTGACACTCTCGATCGGACAGGGAGAATTTGTGGCTGTGGTGGGTACTTCCGGTTCCGGTAAATCGACGCTTCTGCATATGTTGGGCGGGTTGGACAGACCTACTTCCGGGAAAGTATTTGTGGACGGAAAAGATATCTTTCAACTAAAAGACGACGCATTGTGTATCTTTCGGAGAAGGAAGATCGGATTTGTGTTCCAGAGTTATAATCTGGTGCCAGTGCTAAATGTGGAAGAAAACATCACTCTTCCCATTGAACTGGACGGCAATCGGGTAGATAAAAAGTTTGTTCGAGAGATCGTGCAGGTATTGGGACTTACAGATAAGCTGGGAAGCCTGCCAAGTCAACTGTCCGGCGGGCAGCAGCAGAGAGTGGCAATCGCCAGAGCGCTGGCAGCGAAACCTGCCATTTTGCTTGCCGATGAACCTACCGGGAATCTGGATTCCAATACAAGCCAGGACGTATTAAGTCTGTTAAAAGTGACAAGCGACCAGTTTGCGCAGACGATCGTTATGATCACCCACAATGAAGAGATCGCGCAGATGGCAGACCGCATCATACGGATCGAGGATGGCAGAATACGAGGTGGATCCTATGCGTAGAGTGAGAAATCAAAAAGTCTTAAAAAAACTTTCCCAGAGGATCGTAGGATCCAGAAAAAAGAAAAATATCATCAGCCTTGCCGCGATCCTTTTGACTACGATCTTATTTACGACCGTTTTTTCTGTAGGAGGCAGTCTGCTAAAAAGTAACACGGAATCTACGCTGCGTCAGGTGGGCGGCAGTACACATGCCGGATATAAAAATATGACCTGGGAAGAGTACGAGAAAATAAAGCAGGATAAGGCGGTAAGAGATCTCTCCTATAACATCATGGTAGGGGTTACGACGAACCCGGAATTGAACAAGATCCAGGGGGAGGTGCGTTACTTTGAACCTTTGGATGCAGAACACAGCTTTTCCTATCCGACCGTAGGGAACATGCCGGAAAAAGAAGACGAAGTGGCCATGAGCACGATCGTGCTGGATGCGCTCGGGGTCAGACATGAGATCGGGGAGAAACTGACGTTGGATATACAGATCCACGGTGCTGTGCAGACGAAAACATTTACACTGTGCGGATATTGGGAAGGAGATTCTGTCTCCCGCGCACAGGAGATCCTGGTGTCAAGGGAATGGGCGGAAAAGGTGGCGCCGGTGGAGACAACGCCTTTCTATGAAACAGACCAGACAGATTACAGCGGATATATGAATGTAAATTTCAATTTTTCGAATGCCTTTGATATTGAGAAAAAGACAGTAGAACTGACGCAGCGCTTAGGATTCGATCCGAATAAAGTAAATACAGGCGTGAACTGGGCGTATGGGTTTTCTTCCGTGGACGTCAGTTCTATCCTTATGCTTGTTGTCCTGCTGGGGCTGATCATGCTTTCCGGGTATCTGATCATTTATAATATTTTCTATCTGAATATTTTCCGCGATATCCGGTTTTACGGTCTGCTCAAGACGATCGGGACGACCGGAAAGCAGCTGAAAAAGATCGTCAGAAAACAGGCATGGCAGCTTTGCCTGTTTGGGATCCCGGCAGGACTTCTGCTGGGCTGGCTGACCGGAAGATTTTTTACTCCCTTTGTGGTCAATATGCTGGACGGCGTGCTTTTGCGGTATTCTGCCAATCCTCTCATCTTCATAGGCTCGGCGCTGTTTACCATCCTGACGGTTTATATCAGCTGTATCAAGCCCTGCCGAATGGCGGCAAAGGTATCACCTATAGAAGCTGTCCGGTTTACAGAACAAGGCAGGAAAAAGAAGAATAAGAACAAGAAGACAAAGAGAGCTACGCCTTTTCGTATGGCGATGTCTAATCTGCGGAGAAATACGAAGAAACTGGTGTTGGTCGTTTTTTCTCTCTCGCTGAGTCTGATCTTGCTGAACAGCGCTTATACGATCGTGACAGGTTTTGATATGGATAAATTTTTGTCTTCTTATCTGGTATCCGATTTTATGGCGACAGATGTCAGCGTGAAGAATGTTTCTCTTTCGTATGTAGAGTATGAAGGCGTGACAGAAGAATTTTTGGCAGAGTTACAGGAACAAGAGGGCGTGGAAAATATCGGACATGTCTATGTCCGTGGAAACGATCATGTCTATTCGGACGCAGAGTGGGAACGGTTGGAAACGATCATGGAAGATCCTGCCTATGCGGACTGGTTTGGAGAGTATCAGCTGCAGGAATCCTTTGATAATCTCAGAGCAGACCGTACGACAGATACAGATATATATGGCGTCAATCAAGAAGCGGCAGAGAAGATCATACTGGCAGATGGTCAAAAAATGGATTGGGAGAAATTTCGTACCGGCAAATATGTGATCGTGAACGCCATGGACAGTACAAACGAAGGAAAGGTTACCTTCCATAGCCCGTTCCTGGAACCGGGGGATACAGTGACACTGGAGTTTGAAGAAGGAAAGGCAAAGGAATATGAGGTGCTGTATGTAGGGCAGATGCCGATGGCGATGGGAACACAGATGTTTCCATTGATTCCGGAAAGCTTTATACTGCCGGATACGGAGATGAAAGAGCAGACCGGAATCAGACAGCCTATGCGGACGATCTTTGACGTGAAAGACGGACAAAGAGCGGCGGTAGGAAAGTGGTTGGCAGACTATTGTGAAAATGTGAATCCAAACATGGCATACGGCGACAAAGCCGAATATGAGAAAGAATTTGACGAAATGCGGAAAGTATTTGTGATCGCGGGCGGATTGCTGAGCGTGATCCTTGCCTTGATCGGAATTCTGAATTTTGTCAATGTGACCGTGACTTCCATCCTTGCGCGCAGGCAGGAACTGGCTATGCTGGAAGCGATCGGGATGACCGGAAAACAGCAGAGAAGTATGCTGCGGGACGAAGGGATCATGTACGGTATCCTGACGATACTGGTCAGCGCCAGCGCAGGAAGCGCGATCGGATATTTCCTCGTGGAGACGGTGGCCGGGCAGATGTGGATGTTCAGTTGGCATTTTACCCTTCTGCCTATCCTGCTCTGTATCCCGTTCTTACTGGCGATCTCCGCTGTCGTTCCGGAAATATGTTATCGGAACGCATGTAAAAATACAGTGGTAGAAAGGCTGCGTATAACAGAGGAGTAAAAGAAGATATAAGGAGGAGCATATCAAGAAATAGATAGTTTCAAATAGGAGGAGCTGTTGTACTAATTGGTACACAGCTCCTTTTGGCATATACTTTTCTTCTCCTTTATGCTAAAATAAGCAGGAATATTCATAAATGGGAGTGCAAAAAGATGAAAAAGCTGTTAGACAGGATCTTTATTGATGGACTGAGCGGAATGGCGCACGGGTTGTTTGCTACTTTGATCATTGGAACGATCATACAGCAGATAGGAACTTTTTTAGGCGGAAATGCGGGAGGGCTCATCTTCCTTACAGGAAAGATGGCGGCGGCAGTCACAGGAGCGGGAATCGGGATCGGTGTGGCAAGGAAATTAGAGGCGCCGCAGCTGGTGATCATTTCGGCTGCTGTGGTTGGTATGGCGGGAGCCTTTGCAGATAAGCTTCTGACCGGCAGCATAGTAAAGGATGGAAGTATTGTGCTGACAGGACCGGGAGAACCACTGGGTGCTTTTATTGCGGCATATGTCGCGATAGAGATCGGGATTTTGATCTCCGGCAGGACAAAGCTGGATATTCTCCTTACGCCTCTGGTATGTATCGGGACAGGTACGGCCGTAGGGCTGTTTTTAGGACCGCCGATATCTAAATTTATGATGTGGCTTGGTTCTCTGATCAACTGGGGGACAGAACAGCAGCCTCTGCTGATGGGAGTGGTCGTATCCGTCCTGATGGGGATGATCCTGACACTGCCCATCAGCTCCGCCGCATTGGGCGTGATCTTAAATTTATCCGGTCTGGCAGCGGGAGCGGCGACGGTAGGCTGCTGCTGCAATATGATCGGATTTGCTGTGGCAAGTTATCGGGAAAATAAACTGGGCGGCCTATTGGCACAGGGAATCGGAACTTCTATGCTGCAGGTCCCGAATATCGTAAAAAGGCCGGTGATCTGGCTGCCTGTGATCTTATCCAGCGCCATATTGGGGCCTGTCGGAACGATGCTTTTACATATGACCAATAATGCGACAGGTTCTGGCATGGGCACAGCTGGGCTGGTGGGGCCGATCATGACATGGCAGGTCATGACTGCCAGTGAACCTGCGCTGATCGTATTTACGAAGATCCTTTTGATCCAATTTATCCTGCCGGCTGTTTTAACTTTGCTCATTTCAGAATTTATGCGTAAGAAAAAGTGGATCCGGTACGGGGATATGAAACTCACAGATTAAAAGAAGATCACAGTTTACGAAGAGGAACGGGCTGTCTGTACAAACTGCATTGTATGGGCAGCCCGTATTTATAAAAAAAGGGTGAACTCTATGACAGAAGGTATAAAATATGATATAATACAGAAAGTGTGAAAGGAGGGGAAAGACAAGGTGAAAAGTGAGCAGCAGATTCAGGATGCGTTGAAAAATTATGAAGATGTCGATAGCTGGAAGACAGTTATTTTTCTATATAATGCAGCATTAAAAGAAGTAGGTACGAAATTAGAGATATTGAATGAAGAATTTCAGCATGTACATAGATATAACCCTATCGAACACATAAAGACTCGTATCAAAACGCCGGAGAGTATTGTAAAAAAACTGAAAAGAAACGGATATGAAACTTCCATTGAAAATATGGTGAAGTATATCAATGACATCGCCGGGGTGCGTCTCATTTGTTCTTTTACCTCAGATATTTACCGTTTGGCTGAAATGATAGGAAATCAAAGCGATTTAAAGGTTTTGTCTATCAAGGATTATATAAAGAATCCGAAAGAGAGCGGATACAAAAGCTATCATATGCTGGTGTCTGTGCCTATTTTTCTGTCGGACAGCGTCGTAGATACGAAAGTAGAGATACAGATCCGGACGATCGCGATGGATTTCTGGGCGAGCCTGGAGCATAAGATTTATTATAAGTTTGAAGGAAACGCGCCGGAATATATAAGCCGGGAGTTGAAAGAATGTGCGCAGATGGTTTCTGAGCTGGACGACAAGATGCTGTCTTTGAACGACGCTATCCAGGAGTGCGCAATGAGCGCCATGGCAGAGCAGGAAGAGCGTATTTCAGTGGAAGATGTTGCGGAGCATGTTCTGGGTAATAAAGAAAAACAGAAAACACTGCAGTTTATACAGAAGTAGACACTATGCGAGAAATGCCATGCCTGTATTTGTTTTTACAGGGAAGGAAAATGTAAAAATATGACATAAAACGTAAAAAGCACAGGAAAACCCCAAAAAAGCGTGGTTTTCCTGTGTTTTGTCATACCCTTGGAACTTGACCGTGTTATTGGATTCACGTATAATAAAAACCGGATGGATGCTCATGGGAAGGGAGAATGAGCTATGGACAGAATAGAAGTGGAGCATTGCGATCATATACATGTACATAAAGATATTGTGAAAAATGTGCAGGAACATATGCCAAGAGAAGAAGAACTTAGAGATCTGGCTGATTTTTTTAAAGTGTTTGGGGACACGACGAGGATCCGTATTTTATGCACGCTGTTTCAGACAGAGATGTGTGTCTGCGACCTCGCGCAGACGCTGGATATGACACAGTCTGCGATCTCGCATCAACTCCGTATCCTTAAGCAGATGAAGTTGGTAGTGAACAGAAGAGAAGGGAAGACCGTGTTCTATTCATTGGCGGATGGACATATCAAGACGATCATGGATCAGGGAATGGAGCATATAAGGGAATGAAAGTGCAGAAAAAAGGTAACGCAAAATGGGGAAGGATGTAAAAAGAAAGTGGTGGGAGATCGGTATCGGTACAATTCTTTATGTGACTGTATTCTGTACCGGACAATATCAGAGTCAGGAAAGGATCGTGCAGTGTATCTTATATCTGATACCGTATGGCATTATTTCTTTTGAGACATATTGGGAAATGCTGAAAGGTCTTAGAAGGTTTCAGTTTTTTAACGAAAAGCTATTGATGATCTTTGCGACGATCGGCGCCTTCTGCATTGGAAGAAATGCGGAGGCAGCAGGCGCAATGCTCTTTTTTGAGATTGGCGTATTGATAGAGAAGATCGCGTTTGGACAAACAAAGAAATCGATCGCCAAATTTATGGATATACGCCCGGACTCCGCAAATTTGAAAACAGACAGTGGAGAAGAGGCAGTTTCTCCGGAGCAGTTAAGTGTCGGTGATGTGATCATTATTAAGCCGGGAGATAAAATACCTGTAGACGCAGTAGTCACGTTTGGAAACAGTACGATCGATAAAAAAGCGCTTACAGGGGAATATGAGCCTGTGGAAGTAAAACCGGGAGACCGCCTTTACAGCGGAAGCATCAATCTAAGCGGAGGACTCGAGGCGAAAGTAAAGAAGCTGTATAAAGACTCTACTGCCTCCAGGATAGTGGATTTGGTAGAAAATGCCAATAATAAAAAGGCGGATACAGAAAACCTGGTGGTGAGATTTACAAAATATTATACACCTGCAGTCCTTCTTCTGGGTATTCTTGTTATGATCCTGCCGCCTATGATGCTGTCAGGACAGGAACCGGACACGTGGATATACAGAGGCCTGATTTTCTTAGTAGCGGCATGTCCGAGCGGGTTATTGATCTCAGTGCCGCTTGCGTTCTTGGGAGGGATCGGCGCCGCATCCAGACAAGGAATTTTGATCAAGGGCTGTGATCATGTGGAGGCTTTGTCTCAGACGGAGACATTTGTATTTGACAAAACAGGCACATTGACAGAAGGGGTATTTCATGTTTATGAGATAGAGCCGAAGAATATGGAGAAGGAAGCTCTGTTGGACATTGCTTCCGCAGCAGAAGCTTATTCCACACATCCTATTGCAGTGTCTCTGCGTGAAAGCCGCAAAGAGGAGATCGACCTGGAAAGGGTGGAGGAAGTACGGGAATTTTCCGGATTTGGTATTAAGGCAAAGGTGGATGGGAAAGAGGTTATTGTAGGGAATTATAAATTTCTGATGAAAGAGGGAATCTTTTTCGCGCCTCCAAATCAAAAGAGAGGTACAGCTGTATACGTGGCGGAAGAAGGAGAGTATGCCGGATGTATCATCATAGACGATGTGATACGGCCGGATGTAAAAAGGCTGATGCGGTGGCTTCACCGACATAATATAGAGGCAGTCATGCTGACAGGGGACAATGTAGAGACAGCGCAGGCAGTGGCAAGAGAACTGCATATCGATTATGTGTATGCAGACTTGCTTCCGGAAGATAAGGTAGAACAGCTGGAAGAATTTATAGAAAGTCAGATGGAATCAGAAAAGCTGGCTTTTGTAGGAGATGGGATCAACGATGCTCCTGTGCTTGCCAGAGCAGATATCGGAATCGCAATGGGCGGCTTAGGAGCCGATGCGGCGCTGGAAGCAGCAGACGTTATCCTAATGGAAGACGAACCTTCTAAGATTATCAATGCAATCCGCATCTCGCAAGGGACGCTGCATTCCGTAAAAGAAAATATGATCTTTGCCCTGGGAATGAAGCTGTTTTTGCTGTTGCTTGCTTTTTTCGGGCTGGTCACTATGCAAAACGCGATCTTGGCGGATATGGGAGTCATGCTGCTGAATATATTGAATTCATTCTGGGTGATCAAATATCCAGAGTAAGGGGTACAGACTATGAAAATAAAGAAGATTCTGCCGATTCTGTGTGCTGTATGTCTATTGACCGGATGCACAAATGCACTGAAGGACGGTACCAAGCAGATGGAAGAAGGAAATTACGATAAAGCGGCGGCGTGCTTTACAGAAGCAGTGCAAAAGGAAGAAAATGCCGCAGAAGCCTACAGAGGACTGGGCATGGCGCTGTATGAACAAAAAGAGTATAAAGGAGCTCTGGAGGCCTGGGAAAATGCACTTGCTCAGGGCATAAAAGAAAGTCCGCAGATGTATAATCTGATAGGGATCAGTGCCATGCAGACAGAAGATTATGCGGGTGCGTATCAATATTTTGAGACAGGCATCGCGCTTTCTGACGCCAGGGCGGCAGAGGAAACAATAGATGGAGGGCTTCTTAAGGAGATGCGGTATAATGTTATCGTGTGCGCGGAAAAATCTGCGGACTGGGAGACAGCTAAGGAAAAAATAACAGAATACTTAGAACTGTATCCGGATGATGAGAAAGTGATGAGAGAAGCCGCGTTTTTGAAGACAAGATAGAGGTAGGGAGTCCGCTTGCGGACTTCTTTTTATGCATGGAACCCTTTTCCGAGGGGCAAGGGAGGAATGAGAGATGGAACGGAGTTATCAGATCACAGAATATTGTCATCACTTTCTGCAAGAATATATTAAAGAAGGGGACTGCTGCGTGGATGCTACTGCGGGCAATGGGGGAGATACAGAATTTTTGTGCAGATGTGTAGGAGACACAGGAAAAGTCTTCGCATTTGATATTCAAAAGACTGCGCTTCAAAACACAGAAGCACGTCTGAAAAAAGCGGGTTATGCAGAACGCGCGCAGCTTTTTGAGGCAGGACATGAGAATATGTCAAGTTTTGTAAAAGAACAAGCTGCGGCGATCGTGTTTAATTTCGGCTATCTGCCCGGCGGGAATCATAAAATAGCGACACAGCCCCATACAAGTATAGAAGGGATAAAACAGGGGTTAAAGATCCTGAAACAAGGCGGAGTCATGAGCCTGTGTATCTACAGCGGAAAAGATACAGGAAGTGAAGAAAAGGAAGCCATCCTTTCCTTTCTAAAGGAATTAGACGATAAAAAATGGCTGGTTATTGTAAACTCTTATTATAACCGGAAGAACGAGCCGCCGCTGCCGGTTTTTATCATTCGCCTGAAATAATGTCATGCCCATTCGGCCCCCCCGTAATACATGCCTTGCAGGCAGGATTCGCCCGACAAGGTATGTTCACCCGGAGATAAAATATAAGGAGAGACAAAGCGTATGGAAGTATTTGACTTGAAAGAAATCACAGAGAGAGTTATTCTTGTCGGCGTACAGATGAATGACGGAGAGAATGCAGAAGAATCTCTGGATGAACTGGGAGAACTTGCATATACGGCGAAAGCCGAGGTGGCGGGAAGACTCATACAGGTAAGAGAAGGAGTCCATCCGGCTACCTATATCGGCAAGGGAAAATTACTGGAGTTAAAAGAACTTTTGTGGGAGACAGAGGCGACAGGGATCGTCTGTGATGATGAACTGACGAGTGTGCAGTTAAAAAATCTGGAAGAAGAACTGCATTGTAAAGTGATCGACCGGACGCTTTTGATCCTGGATATTTTTGCGGCGCGGGCTGTATCCGGCGAGGGGAAGATACAGGTGGAATTAGCGCAGCTTCGTTACCGCGCTTCACGTCTGTCCGGGCTGGGGCAATCCTTGTCACGTTTGGGAGGCGGGATCGGAACAAGAGGACCTGGAGAAAAGAAATTAGAGACAGATAGAAGACTGATCCGTGAGAGGATCAGCAGATTGAAGCGAGAACTAAAAGAAGTAGAAAAGCATAGAGAGCTGATCCGGCGAGAAAGAAAGGAATCCAGCCTGAAAGTGGCGGCTCTGGTGGGGTATACTTCTGCGGGAAAGAGCAGCATAGAAAATGCTTTGACGAATGCAGGAATCTTGGAAGACGCCATGCTTTTCTCTACACTGGATACAACGACTAGGACTTTATGTCTGCATCATACACAGAAAATCTTATTGACAGATACGGTCGGCTTTATCCGTAAACTGCCGCACCATCTGATAGAGGCATTTAAAAGCACATTGGAGGAAGCGAAATATGCGGATATCATCATCCATGTAGTGGATGCTTCAAATCCACAGATGGACACACAAATGCATGTCGTGTATGATACGCTGCAGACACTGGGAATACAGGGCAAACCAGTGATCACATTATTTAATAAACAGGATAAAGCAGAGGCACAAAAAGGAGTCAGAGATCTGGCGGCGGATTATTCCATTTTATGTTCAGCTAAGAGCGGGCAGGGGATGGAAGAATTAAAAGAAGCTCTGACAGAAATTATCCGCAGGGGACAAATATATATTGAAAGACTCTATCCTTTCACGGAAGCTTGGAAAATCCAGCTTATCAGAAAACATGGAGAACTTTTATCAGAAGAATATAAAGCAGAAGGAATTGCCGTGAATGCATATATCCCAAAAGAACTGTATGGACAGATATAGATAAAGGATATCTGCACTAAGAGCAAGAAGGAAGGAGAAAATGTTGGGGAAACAAAATGAAATGGCGCAGACACAAAATCCGCTTGGAACGGCGCCTATCGGCGGTTTGATCGCTAAATTTGCGATTCCGGCAGTCATCAGTATGCTGGTAAGCGCGTTATACAATATTGTGGATCAGATTTTTATCGGGCAAGGAGTCGGGATGCTTGGAAATGCTGCTACAAATATTGCGTTTCCTGTGACGATCATTTCTACGGCAACAGCCCTGCTTCTTGGTATTGGAAGTGCGTCGAATTATAATCTGGAGATGGGCGCGGGAAGAGAAGAAAAAGCAAGCCGGATAGCGGGGACAGGACTGGTAATGCTTGTTCTGTCAGGCATAGGCATTGCCGTTTTGACAATATTGTTTTTACAGCCGCTTTTACATTTGTTTGGCGGAACTACGGATGTAATGCCCTATGCTGTAGAGTATGTGGGGATAACGGCATTGGGAATTCCTTTTTTCATTCTCACAACCGGAGGAAATCACCTGATAAGAGCAGACAGAAGCCCGACGTATTCTATGGCGTGCATGCTGACAGGCGCTGTCATCAATACAATATTGGATCCGCTTTTTATCTTTGGCTTTGGATGGGGCATACAGGGGGCAGCCTGGGCGACTGTGCTCGGACAAATGGTTTCGGGTCTTCTCGTGATCATATATTTTATGAAATTGCGGAAAATGAATTTAACACGGGAAATGCTAAGACCACATGCCGCATATTTAAAGGTGATCGCTTCTCTGGGCCTTGCCTCCTGCATTAACCAGATCGCAATGGCAGCCGTGCAGATCGCAATGAACAATACACTGCGTTATTATGGAGACCAGTCTATATATGGCAGTGATATTCCAATTGCATGTGTAGGTATTATCAGCAAGGTCAATCAGGTATTTATGGCGATCTGCATTGGGATTTCCCAGGGGTGTCAGCCGATATGGGGGTTTAACTATGGAGCGAAAGAATATGGCAGGGTAAAAAAGACATATCGTTATTCGGTGACTCTATGTACTACGGTAGCAGTTGTCTTTTTCTTATGTTTTCAATTCTTCCCGCATCAGATCGTGGCAGTATTTGGCACGGGCAGTGATCTGTATTTTCAATTTGCGGAACGGTATCTGAAAATCTTTATGCTATTGACATTTGTCAATGGAATCCAGCCTATGTCCTCTGGATTCTTTACCTCCATCGGTAAAGCGAAACTTGGAATCGTGATGTCGCTGACAAGACAGGTTGCTTTTTTATTACCGCTGATTTTGCTGTTCCCACTTTTTTTGGGAATCGACGGAGTCATGTACGCAGGACCCATCGCAGATGCGGCGGCGTTTGCCTTGGCAGTCCTGTTTGCGAGAAGAGAATTAGAAAAAATGGAAATTTAACTGACGAACTGCCTTATAGAGAAAAGGTAAAATTTATATAGAAGGTACGCAAAGAAACACTGTGTCAGAACACAGTGTTTCTTCGCGGTCTCTTCCAATCAGAAGTTTCACTCTACTATCAGAAGGCAGATTCCTCAATTAAATTTCAGAAAAAAAGACGACCTCACGTTGCTACAGACTTCCAAACAGAAGTGTTTTTTGCCTTCTGGCGGAAATGCGCAGCAGCGTGAAGTCGATTTTTTAAACAGAAACATGAACTTAAGCGGCGAAAGTGTATGCATGAAATCTGTGTTTTGCGTGAGCGAGGAATTTAGGCGCAGCCCTGACGAGCGATGTAAAATACAGATTTCATGCGCCCTTTTGCCGTTTGACTTCATATTTCTTTTGTCAGTTAAATTTATATTTTTATTTTTTCATGAATTTCTGGACCGTTTCTATATCTGTTTCCAGCATTTCTGCGATCTCCTCAGCGGAATATCCCTTTCGAATCTTCTTTTCTATCTGCTCCTGCAATTTTTTTAGTTCTCCCTGTGCCAGCCCCTCCTTTAATCCGGAAGCGTGACCTTGAGAAATTCCTTCCTTTAATCCGGAAGCGTGGCCTTCTTTCAGTCCGGCGGCACGCCCTTCCTCGCGCGCTTCATTCTGGTCCATGATCTTTTCTTCCCAAGCCTGCATATACCTCACTCCGATCTTTTCACTGGATTTGATTGCCCGGATGCGTTTCTGGATCTTATGGATCCGCTCGCTGGCGCAGGTTCTGCTTACTTCCTCTGTGGTGTGCTCCATATATTTGAGGAGTTCCACCAGCTCTTCCTGCACACCGTCTGTATTCTTTCCGTGTGTGTTCAGGAAGATACGGACAGCGTCGTCTCCCAGAGAGAGTTCCGGCACTTCTTCACACTGCATGCGAAAGGTATAGCGGTACAATTCGTATCCGAACAGGTCAAAGGGACAGATCAGGATGATATACACGGGATTTAATTTCTGGAAGCCTACCTCTCCCGGCGTTAAGAGATTGGAGTCGATCAATGCCTGGTAGAAGCGGCTCCGTTTTGGCAGGTTTCCCGTATTGTTCTGTTGGACTTCTGTGTTATAGACCGTGTCCTGCTCATCCATTGCCCATACATCCAGCCGTACATAGCGGTTTAAGGGATGGGTGCGCTGCTCCTTCTCCGTCTGGGGAAGCAGTTTTAATACGACTTCTTTCCCTAAGATGATCTCCAGTATATCCCGCATGGTATCCGGGTCGTCCGCTGCCTGCGCGAATAAAAAACGATCCAATAGGTTCAAATCCTGCAATGGTTTTTGCTTTTGTTCCATATGTACTTTTCTCCTTTCATTATAGGGAAAAGTCTGAAGCTTTACAACACTTTTCCCTCAATTGCCTGTGACGTAAATTTTTACTTCAGCGACATACATTTTCCTGTATCTGTGTGTGGCATGACACTGAAAAAATTTCTCCGGCACAGGTATGTAATCTTGTTTCCTTGGGGAAATGTTTGCGAATATCTCGGATAAAGATCCGGATATACCGACGATCCGGTAACCGGATAAAACAGAATGATCTGTACAGAGCAGATCATCAGACTGTGTTTTAGAAAAAAACACAAAACTCCTTTTTCTAGATGCGCATCTAAAAAGATAGTTTTACCTTAACACAATAAAAGATAAACTACAACAAAAATACTACCAATTTTTTGATAGTTTTTATAGCAAGAAGTTTATAGCAAGAAGTTTATAGGCAGATGCTGTCTATATTCGTATAATTTTTGCTCTTTATAATGGCAGTACAGGCAAGTGTAATGAATCAGAGCAGTACGCCGGTCATTGAAGAAGCGATATGGAGAAGAAAGAGGTGCATGATGTTTACATTTCGCAGACATCATGCACCTGTTTTATAATTCTTCAAGCATTTGTTTCGGATTTTCTGTGGGTTTTACTTTGAAGAACGTTTTTTGGATCACCCCGTTTTCATCAATGAAATAAGTGCTCCTGACAACTCCCATCATAGTCTTGCCGTACATCTTCTTTTCATGCCACACATCATATGCCTGGATCGCTTTTAATTCAGGATCTGCAAGAAGTATGAACGGCAGATTATACTTTTCTGCAAATTTTTTGTGAGAAGCCGAAGAGTCCTTGCTGATGCCGATGATGACAGCATCTTTTTCTATAAACTGCGGATAAAGTTCGCCAAAAGCGCAGGCTTGCTTTGTGCAGCCGGGCGTGTTGTCTTTTGGGTAAAAATAGAGAATCACTTTTTTTCCTCTAAAGTCTGAGAGAGAACGTTCCTCTCCGTTTTGGTCGCTGAGTGTAAAATCCGGTGCCTGTGTTCCAATTTCTAACATATTTTCATCCTCCTAAAAATACTCCAGTCAATAAGAGTTCTATACATAAAAAAGTATAACACAGATCAGGGGACAATATGTTCTTAATTTTTCACGACAGAATACCAGAAAATAGAAGCGGAGTTATAAAAAGCCAGGCAGTTTATACAATAACGATAGACTGACCGATGTGCTTGGCGTTGGTATATATTTCCGATGGAATATTTTTATCTGTAATGATAGTATAATCAGAAACTAATTCCTCATAATTGACAAATGTTTTTTGGGAAAATTTGCTGGAATCTACCAGAAGATATACGTGGTTTGAATGTTTGATGGCAAGATGGTCGATACGGGCTGTATCAATATCCCATGCCATAAGTCCGTCCCTGATATCGATGGCGTCCAGACCAATAAATGCTTTGCTGAAGCGTGCGTTTGCAATGGCTTTTTCCCCTACGATCCCAGCTGTATCACGCCTGGCAGGTCGATATTCTCCTCCGGTCAGGATTACATTGGATGCAGAAGAAAGGATTTCCGCATTTGCAATGGAATTGGTCATGATCTCTAATTGAGGATAGGGAGTTTCAGCCAGTAATGCAGAGAGCTTACAAGCTAGTTGATATACAGTAGTCCCTCCGGAGAGAAATAAAGTATCTCCGGGAACGATCAGAGAAGATGCATATGCGGCGATCGCCTGTTTTTCTTCAATATATTGCTGCGCCAGGGAATCGAAAGAATATGTAAGTAAGCTTTCTGTATATTGTTCGGGCAGATATTGAATACCTCCTAACGTACGGATTCCCTTCCCCTCATGCTCAAGCTCTGTGCACATTCTGCGGGCAGTAGATTCGGAGACATGAAATAAAGTTTCAATATCGCTTATTTTAAGGGTCTTTTTAGACCGGAGCTCCTGAAGCATCTCCTCCAGCCTTTTTTCTTTTTTTCCCATGGACTAAGAACCTCCGTATATAAAAATGGTGAATATTGTTTGTATTTGACTGTATTATAGCATAAAGAATGTAAATGTCAATAAAATGAAAGAAAAAATGAAAATATGGGATTAAAAATGAAAGAAAAAATCAAAAAATGATTGACAAAATCAAAAATGGTGATTATGATAGAGAAAAGGAGGAGATGAAATGAAATATTTAGTCGGTATTGATGTGGGAACGACAGGAACAAAGTCGCTGCTTTTTGATGAGTCGGGAAATATAATATCGAGCGCTTATAAAGGATATGAGCTCCTAAGTACAAAGGCCGGATATGCGGAACAAGATCCGAAAGACTGGTATGACGCAGTCATCTATACGGTGCGGGAGTGTGCGCGGGCAGTGCCAAAAGAAAAGATACGGGCGATCAGTATTTCCGCGCAGGGAGGAACGACAGTGGCTGTGGACAATGTGGGAACACCTGTCAGAAATGCGATCAGCTGGTTGGACCGTCGGGCATACAAAGAGGCGCAGGCCTTATGTGAAAAGAAAGATAAGGAATACTATTACCTGCATACAGGATGGCGTTTAAATGACGGCTACAATCTGGCGCAGATCAAATGGATGGAAGCGCATGAACCGAAAAAATTCAGTAAAACGGATAAATTTTTATCTCCTTTGTCATATTTAAATTTGCGTTTTACGGGAAAAGCAGTGACAGATTATACCAATGAAGGCATTACAAATCTTGAGAATATACATACATGGTCATGGGATCAGACAGTATATGAAAAATTGGGGCTTACGGATGAACGGCTGCCGGAAATTCTTCCTGCCGGTACCATGCTGGGGACATTGAAAAAAGAAGCAGCAGAAACAATGGACCTTTCAGAAAAAACACTGGTGATTAATGGGGGCTATGACCAATATTGTGCGGCATTGGGATTAGGCGCTGTGGAAAAAGGAGATCTTATGCTGTCGACCGGAACAGCCTGGGTGTTGATGGCGATCACAGATACACTGCGTTTCGACGTGAAAAGTTATATTTCACCGTGCAGGCATATCGTACCAGACAGATATGGCGCAATGGCCTCTCTGGAAACAGGCGGCGTAAGTTTAGACTGGTTTAAAAATAAGGTGGCGTCAGATCATGAACATGCAGAAAGCTATGAAAGATTAAACGAGGAAATAGAAAAAATAGGACCGGGAGCAGACGGCGTTTTATTTTATCCCCATTTTGCGGGAGCTACCTGTCCCCATTGGTCTAAAAACAGCAAGGGAGCTTTCCTGGGTCTGACACTTTATCATGGCAGATACCATATGGCCAGAGCGGTCATGGAAGGTGTAGCTTATGAAATGTACGCTATCATACATGCCTATAAACAGGCAGGCATAGAAGTGAAAACGATTCGGTTGGCAGGAGGCGCTGCCAAAAGCTCGGTCTGGACGCAGATGATCGCAGACATCACGCAGGTACCTGTGATCGTGTATGAAAATGCAGATGCTGCCGCCAGGGGCGCCGGAATTATTGCCGCAGTAGGCGCAGGAATATATGCAGACTTTAGACAGGCAGCAGAGACATTTCAGACGAAGCATAGAGAAATCTTACCGAATATAGAAAAAAGGGAAGTCTACAGAAAGAATTATATCCGTTATCAGCAGGGCTTTCAGGAATTGAAACATTTCTATGATAAGGAGGAGAACGATGAAACCAAGATGTCCGAAGCTTGAGTATACGCGACAGGATAAAGAGTTTTATGATTTCCATCTGAAGGAAAGAATGCCGGAAGAAATTTTTGACTTTCATATCCATGTAAATCTTCCGGAACATATACCGGATATGACTGAGGAAAGAGTCCATTCCGACTGGGCATTTGAGAGTGGATTGATCTTGCCTTGCGAGACGGCGAAACAATACGGACATCAGTTGTTTCCTGATACCGTCTACTGTATGGCAGGCTTTCCGTGGCCCATTCAAGAGGCAGATTTAGAAGCAGGAAACAGATACTTAAAAGCAGAGAAAGAGAAGGGGAATATGCATCCCTTTATGGCGGTGGCTCCCTGGCATAAAGAAAGTTACATAGAAGAAGAACTTCCGTTTTTTAACGGATTTAAACCATATCCGGATCTGGTTTCTACTGTAAAAGGGGCAGATATTAGTATTTTTACTTTCATGCCGCACTGGCAGCTGGAGATCTTAAACCGGCATAAAAAGACGGTGGTGCTGCATCTGCCGCGTAAAGGACGGATCGCAGATCCTGACAATATAAGAGAATTGTTGGAAATGCGGCAGAAATACCCAGATATCCAGATCGTCATCGCGCATTTTGGCCGTTCTTTTACGCCTTGTTATCTGGAACAGGCATTAGAAGAAATGAAGGAAGATAAGGCTGGGTTTTACTGGGATACAGCAGCTGTCTTAAATCCGCAAGTCTATAGTCTTGCTTTTAAAGAACTGCCGGAGGATCGGATCTTATATGGAACAGATGCGCCGATCATGCTCTGGCACGGAAAGAGAAGATGGACCTATGATAAGTATATCAATCTTGTCAGAGAAGAATTCTCCTGGAATACACACGAGGAGGGAAAAGAGGCAGAGAGTCACTATACATTATTTATTTATGAACAGATGCGCAGCATTTTAGACAACATCGAGGAGCTGGAGATGGGGGAAACCTTTAAAAGAAAGCTGTTCAGTGAAAATGCAAAGCGTTTGTTGTCTGTAGACAACCTTATAGAAGATTGACAGACAAAAAGAAGAGAAAGGAGGAGAAGCATGGTAAAAAATTTGACATTCCAAATTCAGTCAGACAAAAGACCTACATTTCATGATGTGACAGAAGAGGTGGCAGAGCAGATACAAGAATCGGGAATAAAAAATGGGATGGTTCTTGTATTTTCACAGCACACGACATGCAGTGTCATGATACAGGAACAATCGGATGATGTGGATTATTATGGGACGCAGTTTATTTTACAGGATTTAGTGAACGTACTAAATAAAATCGTTCCTACTTGTACTTCCCAGGGCCAGTATATGCATCCGGGACCGAAGCACATCGAAATCGCGCAGCGTGAACGTGCTGAGGAGGCATTCTGGAGCCTGAATACAGATGCACATTTACGTTCGATCATCATGGGACGTTCAGAAACGATTCCATTGGTAGACGGTAAATTGGTGCTCGGAGAATTTGGACGGATTTATTTTGCCGATTTTGATCAAGTAAGAGCGCGGCAGCGTACGGTAAATGTACAGATCGTAGGAGAGTAAATGCAAATGAAAGAGTTGTTTAAGGAGGAAAGCAGATGAAAAAGAAGGTAGTGGCAATTTTAACGACAGTTTGTATGGCAGCCGGTCTTTTGATTGGATGTGGAGGAAATGCCGGACAGAGTGAACAATCGCAGGGGTCTGAAACAAAGGCAGATACTTCTGAGCAGAAGAGTTACTATTATGTAGGTATCAATCACAATCATCCTTATTGGTATGATGTTCATCAAGGTTTTGAATTCGCTGCAGAACAGTTTGGATGTAAGGTGACAAAAGTAGGACCGGATGATTTTGATTTTACAGCACAGGCAGAAGCGTTAGAACAGGCAATTACAAAAAAACCAGATGGAATCATAGTTCCTATTTTTGATGCGTCTATATTGCCGGGGATTAAAAAAGCAAAAGAGGCAGGAATTCCGGTAGTGGCAATTGAATCTACAATGGAGGGCGCAGAGGTAGATACATATATCGGTTTGGATAATGAAGATGCCGGAAGACAGACGGCAGCGAAATTGATTGAGGAGGCAGGAGAAAAAGGAAAAGTTGTCGTTATGGGAAATTATACGGCGGCGAATACACAGCAAAAACTTGCTGGTTTTAAGAGCTATCTGGAAGAAAATTCATCATGGGAAATACTGGCGGAATTAGATGATAATGTAGATACAAGTACGGCCCTTGAAACAGCAAAGACGGCTTTTAATAATTATAAAGATATGACGGCGATCGTCGGACTGGATTCCAGTTCCGGAGCAGGTGTGGCAGGAGCAATGGAGGAACTGAACTTAGAACCAGGAAGTATCACAGTTGTTGTGCATGACAGAGAAGTGGCTACACTCGAAAATGTAAAAGCAGGATATATTAACTGTACATTGGTAAATAAGACAGCATCCATGCCGTATGAAGCATTAGCTGTTTTGGAACAGATTACAAAGTATAATGCACAAAATATTCCTATATCGGCGGATAATGCGGGATCTGATGTAAATACACTTCCTTCTAATATGTATACGGGAGTTGTATTTGTAACTAAGGATAATGTAGATAACTTCTTGGTAGAAAATATGACAGAACTGAATTCGGATCTTTATGAATAAGACGACCTGTATGGAGCGGAGCCGAAGGGAACCGCTCCATTTAAAAAGGAGGAGATATTTTGGAAAAACAAATATTAAAGTTACAGCATATTTCAAAAAGATTTGGAGCGGTTCAGGCCTTAAAGGATGTGACTTTCTCAGTAAAACAAGGAGAGATCCATACATTGCTTGGAGAAAACGGAGCAGGTAAATCTACAATTATTAAAATGCTGTCAGGGGAATACCAGCCGGATGAAGGAAAAATTGTAATAGATGGAAAAGCAATGGAATCTCTTGATGCAAATGAATCAAGACGATTGGGAATTTCTGTTGTACATCAAGAATTGACGATTTTTGACAATATGACAGTGTATGAGAACATTTTTCCTTATTCTACTTTCCAGGGAAAAAAGGTAAGAGTTATCCAAAAAAAAGAAGCAATCCGCAGAACCAAAGAATTAATGAGCAGATTTGGACTTTCTATTGATCCAATGGTGAAAATGAATACATTACGTCTGTCAAGCCAACAGATGGTAGAGATACTTAGGGCGTTGTCGGAAAATGCAAAGATCGTTTTGTTGGACGAACCGACTTCTGGGCTGAATACTCAGGAAACAGACGTATTAATGAAGATATTAAGAAAACTAAGAGATGAAGGAGTCACAATTATCTATATTTCCCACAGGATTTCAGAAATTATGCAGATTAGTGACCGAATTTCTATTATGAGAGATGGTACCTATGTAGACACAGTTGACAATGATGGAAATCTTACAGAAAATCTTCTGATTAGTAAAATGGTTGGGAGAGATTTCAGTGCAGATATATATAGAAAAAAAGTTTCGGAATTGCCGGATACGGCAGAGGTGATTTACGAAGTAAAAAATTTTACTGCCGATAAAATGGTTAAAGACGTTTCTTTTTCTGTAAGAAAAGGGGAGATTTTCGGGGTATTCGGATTGGAAGGATCGGGAAATGGAGAACTGTCACAGATGCTGTTTGGATTACATACGAAGAAAGCAGGAGAAATATATTTCCATGGAAAAAAAGTGAAAGATCTTTCTCCTACTAATTTGATACAGCAGGGCATGATTTATCTGAATAACAACAGAAAAGATGCAGGACTATTTTTTGATATGTCCATTGCTGATAATATAGCAGCGCCTGTTTTGGACAAGCTTTGTCCGAACCATATACTAGACACAAAGAAGATTTCAGAGTATACAGAAAAATTTGTACAATCATTTCATATAGTACTAGGAAGTGTGAAAAATAAACCTGGAAGTTTGTCGGGTGGAAATCAACAAAAGGTTATGCTTTCCATTTGCCTGGGCACAGATCCGGAATTGATTATTGTAAATGAACCTACGAGAGGAATAGATATCAATGCCAAAATGGAAATTCTGAAATTTTTGGAAGAATTATCGAAAGAAGGCGTGACGATTATTTGTTTTAGTTCCGATTTGCCTGAATTGATTACGTTATCTGACAGGATTTTAGTTATGAGTAATAGTAAAGTATCTGGAATTTTACAAGCAGGTGAGATTGATGAAGAAAGCGTTATGAAATTGGCGGCGCTTGGATAGGAGGATATATGGAAAAACAAAGACCAGTAAAAAGGATACAATGGGGAGAAAGTTCCATTATTCTTCTGAACGTATTTTTATTTTTACTGCTTACTATAGGAACAGACACATTCTTTTCATATAACAACTTGTATTCTTTGATTTATGGAGTTTCTATTCAATTCTTTGCAATCATAGGTTTTACACTTCTTTTGATCATGGGAGAATTGGATTTAAGTGTAGGAGCGGTTTATGGCTTTTCCGGAACAATCGTAGGAGCTTTGATGCGTTTTTTTAATGTGAATTTTTATGTGTCTGTTATCTGTGCTGTTGTAGTTTGTGGTCTGATCGGATGGCTGGTAGGAGTATTAACGACAAAACTTCGTTTGAATTCTATGATGGTGACATTAGCTGCAATGACAATTGTGCAAGGTCTGAATTCTGTTTTGTTTAATAAAATGCCTGCTTCTATTTATGCATCTGTATACAGGAAATTTTCAAAATATGAAATAGGCGGTATTTATTGGACGATTCTTTTCATGATTGTGTTGATTATTATTCTTGAAATATTGTTGAAAAAGACGACAACATTAAAACAATTGTACTATATCGGATATAATGCTCAAACTGCCAGACTTTATGGATGCAAAGTAGAAAAAATCAAGAGAATTTGCTTTTCTATTTCTGCGATGACAGCAGCGTTAGGCGGTATTGTTGCAACATCTAGAATTACCCATTCAGATATTAATACAGGTGCAGGAATGGAATTTACCATGATCACAGCTTGTGTGATTGGAGGATGCAGCATGGCCGGTGGAAGAGGAGGGATTCTAAAAGCTGGTTTGGGGCTTTTTTTCCTGGAAATGCTGTCTAATGGTATGGTGATATTCAAAATTGATCCGTATATGCAGCAGGTAGCTACAGGAGCTATTTTAGTTCTGGCAGTGCTGCTTGACGTACAGATAAATCGAAAAAAAGGATAGGGGGAAATGACAAATGAAAAAATGGTATGCTAACTTTCGAAGACAGGATAGTTTTTTCGGAATTGTTATTACGACAATTGTAGTATTGATATTGGCAGTTTCCAGTCCCTATTTCTTTACAATCAGTAATTTAGACAGCCTTCAAACATCTATTGCGCCAAATGCGATTTTGGCGATTGGTATGATGATGTTGATGATCATGGGGAAATTTGATCTTTCAGTTGGATCCTCTATGTGTCTATCAGGAATTGCCTGCGCATATTGCTTAAGCAGGGGGATGGGGATTACAATCAGTGTTTTAGCTGGGCTTGGTGTTGGACTTGTGATTGGAAGTATAAATGGTCTTTTAGTAGCGTATGGAAATATTGAACCTTTGATTGCTACAATAGGAACAATGTATGTATTTAGAGGAATGTCGGAAATGATCATGACAGGCAGTGTGGCAACAACGCTGCGAGGTTTTCCGGAAGCGTTTGTAAAGTTTGGAAATGGGAAAATTTTAGGACTTTATCCTATGGTATGGATCTGCATTATACTTTTAGCACTTTTTGGATTTATTTTAAAGAAAACTTATACAGGAAAAAAGAATTATTATATCGGCTGCAGTGAATTTAATGCTAAGTTGATGGGGATTCATGTAAAATGGCATTTGATGTGGACATACATTTTAAGTGGATGCTTGGCTTCCATTGCAGGAATTATGTCTGTAGCCAGATATGAAACGGCAAGCAGGTATTTGGGAAAAGATATTCAGATGAATATAATGATAGCTTGTATCATAGGAGGCAGTTCTCTGTTAGGTGGAAAAGGCGATATGGTTGGAGCACTTTTTGGGACACTGTTTATCTCGTTGCTGTCAAATGGGTTCAATTTATTTGAAATCAATCCGCAATGGCAGAATGTAACTATCGGCAGTATTCTTATGCTGGTAGTAGCTATGGATGGATATGTATATTTGAAGCGTTTAAGACAGCAAGGAAAGGCATAGGGGAGAAAAATGAAAGAGAGAATCAAGGCTCCATTTTTTGAAATAGGGATTAAAAATTATTTATACGGAGATGATGTGCTTTCTCTTGCCTGTGCTGCAGATAAAGCAGCGCAAGAATATGATGTTGACGTGTTGTTTATTACTCCATATACAGAAATACGGCGAGTAGCAGAGCATACGAAAAGACTGATCGTATTAGCACCGTACATGGATCTATTAAAACCAGGACGCGGTATGGCAGATGTTTTGCCAGAAGCCTTAGTGGCAGCAGGGGCTAAGGGAGTCGTATTAAATCATTGTGAGCGTCCAATGACTCTTAGTAAGATCCGTCAGGGAATTGAACGGGCGAGACAGCTGGAGCTGTTGTCTTTTGTTTGTGCAGATACTATTGAAGAAGTAAAAGCAGTAGCACAGCTCTGTCCAGATATCATCAATCCGGAACAGACGGAATTAATTGGGACTGGGAAGACCAGCGGAATGGGATATGTCGAGAAATCTATGCAGGCAGTAAAAAATATAAATAGTTCAATTCTAGTAGAACAGGCTGCCAGTATTTCTAGTCCGGAACAAATTTATCAATTGATTTTAACAGGAGCAGAAGGAGTAGGGGTAGCTTCTGGAATCTGTACTGCAAAAGAGCCTAATATATTGGCAATGAAAATGATAGAGGCTGTCCGTCGGGCAGAAGATACTATGAAAAGCAAAGGTAAAGAAAGAATTATGGAGGGATAAGATGAAAATACATAGAGAAACACTGGAACTTGATGCAAAGAGATCTCGTCCTGGTTTTCATCAGATTACGGAACAGGTAAAAGAAATAGCAGACCGTGCACAAGTAAAAAACGGCATCTGCGTCGTGTATTCGCATCACACGACTTGTTCTGTCGTAACACAGGAATGTTCCTTTGACACAACATACACCGGCTTAGAATATCTGCAGCAAGATTTGTGCGATGTCTTTGAAGAGATTATTCCGACCTGCAGAAAAGAGGGGCAATACATGCATCCAGGCCCAAAGCTTACAGAATTTTCCAAGGAGCATGGGGAAGATAAACCAGAGACATTGAACACAGACGGACATTTACGTTCCATGTTCATGGGAAGAAGTGAGACGATCATCATAATAGACGGGAAATTGGACTTAGGAGATTTTGGACATATTTATTTTATCGATTTTGACCAGACAAGAGGGCGTAAAAGACAGGTACAGGTGCAAGTCATGGGAGAATAAAATCAGCAGATAAAGGCGTTCCGCAGCAAAGGAACGCTTTTGTCTTGCAAAAAAACTGTATTGGAGTTTTTCTTGACTTTTCTTTTTTTTGTGATATACTTTGAAAGTCAAAGTATTTTAGAGTCGAAGTATTAATAGAGAAGAAGGATAGGGAGAAAGAGACATGATCGGAAAAATATACGGAACAGGTTCCAGCCTGCCCAAGCGTATAGTAAGCAACCATGATCTGGCGAAGATCGTAGATACGAATGACGCCTGGATCCGGGAAAGGACCGGGGTGGCGAGACGACGGATCATCCAGGAAGAGACGACGGTTTCCATGGCAACAGAAGCGGCCAAAAAAGCGTTGGAGAAAAGTGGGATACTGCCGGAAGAAATCGATCTGATCCTAGTATCTACGATCTCTTCAGAAGTGATCCTGCCCTGCACCGCATGTGAAGTACAAAAGTATATCAAAGCAGTCAATGCGGCAGCTTTTGATCTGAATGCAGCCTGCGCAGGCTTTCTTTTTGGCTATACGACAGCACAGGCATATATAGCGGCAGGCCTGGCAAAGACGGTGCTGGTGGTCGGCGCAGAGAGCCTGTCGAACCTGGTGGACTGGAAAGACAGAAGTACCTGTATCTTGTTTGGCGACGGAGCTGGCGCTGTAGTGCTGAAAGCGGAAAGAGGAAAGATCTTTCCAAGTGTGAGCCACTCCGACGGGAAGAAAGGAGAGGCGCTGACATGCTTGAGCAGACACAGAAAGGGCGCTCCTAGAAAAACGCGGGATCTGCAGGCGTATATCCAGATGGATGGACAGGCAGTTTTTAAATTTGCAGTAAAAAAAGTACCAAAAGCCGTGAAGGAGCTGCTGGAAAAAGCAGAGCTGACAACAGAGGATATTACATATTTTATCCTCCATCAGGCTAACAGACGTATTGTAGAAGCAGTGGCAAAGCGACTAAGGGCAGACATAGCGAAATTTCCAATGAATCTGGAAGAATACGGCAATACCTCCTCGGCAAGC
The DNA here is from genome assembly GCF_037890075.1 of Mediterraneibacter sp. ICN-202921. Lineage (NCBI taxonomy): Bacteria > Bacillati > Bacillota > Clostridia > Lachnospirales > Lachnospiraceae > Mediterraneibacter > Mediterraneibacter sp. ICN-202921. The sequence continues at coordinate 150,968 of NZ_JBBKBE010000002.1, forward strand.
ATCCCTATTCTTTTGGATGAACTGAACCAGGCAGGGAAGCTGAAAAAAGGGCAAAAAATCGTGCTTGCCGGGTTTGGGGCAGGGCTTTCCTGGGGAGCGGCTCTTCTGGAATGGTAAAAGGTAATTCCCGGCAGCGCCGGATTACATAGTTATACTGCCGGCAGCGTATGGCCACAGCGCCGATATGCAGACGGCAGATACAGGTTGCAAAACAAATGCGAAAACAGGAATTTTGCAAAAGAAATAAGAGAACAAGAAAGGAAATGAAAAACATGGTAGAGAAAATTAAAAAAATCGTAGCAGAATCTTTAGGTGCAGAGGCAGAAACAATTACAGAGGCAACCTCTTTCAAGGAGGATCTGGGAGCAGATTCTCTGGACTTATTTGAAATGGTCATGGCCTTTGAAGAAGAATTTGAGGTGGAGATCCCTTCCGAAGATCTGGAGAAAATGGCTACGGTAGGAGATGTGGTAAAGTATCTGGAAGAGCAGAAATAAAGACAGAAAGAAGAGAGGGTGTCCCTATGAAGACAGAAGTAACCGAACTATTAGGAATCGAATACCCGATCATACAGGGCGGAATGGCGTGGGCTGCCGAATATCATCTGGCAGCCGCCGTATCCCAGGCAGGGGGGCTTGGACTGATCGGCGCGGCAAGCGCGCCGGCTTCCTGGGTACGGGAACAGATACGTAAGGTAAAGAAACAGACAAATAAGCCCTTTGGCGTAAATATTATGCTGATCAGCCCGTATGCGGATGAAGTGGCGCAGGTGATCGTGGAGGAAGGCGTCCCGGTCGTTACGACGGGAGCAGGTTCTCCGGAAAAATATATGAAGATGTGGAAAGAGGCAGGCGTAAAAGTCATCCCTGTCGTGGCTTCTGTAGCCATGGCAAAGCGCATGGAACGCTGCGGCGCGGACGCGATCGTGGCGGAAGGAACGGAAGCAGGCGGGCATATCGGAGAGAACACCACGATGGTGCTCGTCCCACAGGTCGTGGATGCCGTACATATCCCGGTCATTGCGGCAGGCGGGATCGCAGACGGCAGAGGCATTGCCGCAGCATTCATGCTGGGCGCGAAAGGGGTGCAGATGGGAACCCGTTTTGTGGTGACAAAAGAAGCCTTTGTCCATGAAAATTATAAAAAATGTATTCTCAAGGCGAGAGACATTGATTCCAGAGTAACAGGCAGGACAACGGGACATCCGGTGCGTGCGCTTAGAAATCAAATGACGAAAGTGTATCTGGAGAAGGAAAAGGAGGGCGCTTCTTTTGAAGAGTTAGAACTTCTTACGCTGGGAGGACTCAAGAAAGCAGTCGTAGAAGGCGATGTAACGACAGGAAGTGTGATGGCAGGGCAGATCGCCGGAATGATCAAGGAAGAGTTATCCTGTCAGGAACTGCTGCAAAAGCTTGTAAAGGAGACAGACACACTGATCGGAGGAAAAGGGTTCTATGAGTAAGACGGCATTTATATTTCCCGGCCAGGGAGCACAAAAGGCAGGCATGGGAAAAGATTTTTACGAACAGAGCAAAACGGCAAGAGAGGTCATCGACAGGGCTTCTGCATTATTGGATATAGACATGAAGGCGTTATGCTTTGAAGAAAATGAAAAGCTCCATCAGACAGAATATACACAGGCAGCCCTTGTGACGATCTGTATGGCAATGGAGAAGGTGTTGGAAGAAAGTGGACTGAAACCGGATGTGACAGCCGGGTTAAGCCTTGGCGAGTACTGTGCCGTCGCATCTGCGGGCGGGATGGGCATAGAAGACGCTGTCGTGACAGTGAGAAAAAGAGGAATCTTGATGGAAACAGCCGTTCCACAAGGAAAAGGCGCTATGGCAGCAGTGCTCGGGATGAACGAGTCAGAGGTGGAAGCAATCGTGGGCGACATAGACGGTGTGACTGTAGCCAATTATAACTGTCCGGGACAGATCGTCATCACCGGATGGAAAGAGAAGATAGAACAGGCTGCGCAGGCGTTGAAAGAAGCCGGGGCGAAAAGGGTGATGACACTGCATGTAAGCGGGCCTTTTCATTCGCCTATGCTTAATAAAGCAGGAGAAGAACTGGGGAGAGTACTGGAAGAGATAGAACTCAGCCCGCTTAAGATTCCTTATGTGACAAATGTGACGGCAGAGTATATCACAGACAGTTTTGAGATAAAAGGGCTGCTTGCCAGACAGGTGGCGTCCCCGGTGCGCTGGCAGCAAAGTATGGAACGTATGCTGGAAAACGGTGTGGATACCTTTATAGAGATCGGACCGGGAAGAACCCTTGCCGGTTTCATGAAAAAGATCAGCCGTGATGTGAAAATGCTGAATGTAGGATGCTGGGATGATGTGGAAAAGGTGGTGCAGGAAATATGTTAAAAGATAAGATTGCAGTTGTGACGGGAGCTTCCCGGGGAATCGGCAGAGCGACAGCTAAGAAACTGGCAGGACAGGGTGCCTTTGTTGTGCTCAACTATCAGGGAGCTAGAGAAAAGGCAGAGGAAGTAAAGCGGGAGATAGAGGCGGCAGGCGGAAAAGCAGCCACATACCAGTGTGATGTGTCGGATTTTTCCTCCTGTGAGCGATTCCTGGGAACTGTTGTAAAAGAGTACGGACGGATCGACATTCTCGTGAATAATGCAGGGATCACCCGTGACGGACTTTTGCTGAAGATGTCCGAGGAAGACTATGACGCCGTGCTGGATACGAATCTGAAAGGAACCTTTCACTGTATCCGTTTTGCGGCGCGGTACATGCTGAAGCAAAGAAGTGGGCGTATCATCAATATGGCATCCGTATCCGGTATTTTAGGGAATGTGGGACAGGCGAATTATGCTGCTTCTAAGGCGGGCGTGATCGGTCTGACGAAAGCGGCGGCCAGGGAGCTGGCTTCCCGGGGGATCACGGTCAACGCGGTGGCGCCGGGCTTCATCTGTACGGAAATGACAGATGGACTCTCCGACAAAGTAAAAGAAGCGGCGTGTACGCAGATCCCGCTTGGAAAATTCGGAGAGCCGGAGGATGTGGCACAAGCCGTGGCATTTCTTGCGTCAGATGAGGCTCGTTATATCACGGGGCAGGTATTGCATGTGGACGGCGGAATGGCAATGTAAAAGGAGAGGGATATGAAAAGAAGAGTGGTAGTAACCGGACTTGGGGCGGTGACCCCGATCGGAAATACAGTAGAAGAATTCTGGAAGGGGATCCGCAAAGGCAAAGTCGGTATCGGGCCGATCACTAAATTCGATGTTTCCGGCTATAAAGTACAGATTGCGGCGGAAGTAAAAGGCTTTCAGGCAAAAGACTATATGGATTTCAAGGCGGCTAAACGCATGGAGTTATTTTCCCAGTATGCCGTTGCCGCAGCCAAAGAAGCCTTTGCCGATGCCGGTCTGGATATGGATCGGGAAAACGCGTACCGTGCAGGGGTGATCGTGGGATCCGGTATCGGAAGTCTGCAGGCGATAGAGACGAATTATACAAAGATCGTGGAAAAAGGACCGAGCAGGGTGAATCCTCTGATGGTGCCTTTAATGATCTCCAATATGGCGGCAGGCAATATATCCATTCAGCTTGGTTTTAAAGGAAAATGTACGAACGTAGTGACAGCCTGTGCTTCCGGGACACATTGTATCGGCGACGCATTGCGGGCGATCCAGTATGGGGACGCGGATGTGATGGCCGCGGGAGGGACGGAGAGCAGCATCTGTCCTTCTGGGGTAGCCGGTTTCACCGGGCTGACAGCGCTTTCATCTTCCAAAGATCCTATGCGTGCCTCCATCCCATTTGACAAAGACAGAGATGGTTTTGTTATGGGAGAAGGAGCGGGCGTTGTCATTCTGGAAGAACTGGAACATGCGAAAAAGAGGGGAGCAAAAATCTATGCAGAACTGATCGGATACGGCGCGACAGCAGACGCCTACCACATCACTTCTCCGGAAGAAACAGGAGAAGGAGCGGGCATGGCGATGAAGCTTGCTATGCAGGAAGCTGGTGTAAGACCGGAACAGATCGACTATATCAATGCCCATGGAACCAGTACACACCACAATGACTTGTTTGAGACAAGAGCGATCAAGTATGCGCTTGGAGAGGCGGCGAAAGAGGTAGTCATCAACTCTACAAAATCCATGATCGGCCATCTGCTGGGTGCGGCAGGCGGCGTGGAGTTCGTGGTCTGCGCCAAGAGTATCGAGGATGGATTCATCCATCAGACAGTGGGTACGACGCAGACGGATGAAGAATGTGACCTGAATTATGCGATCGGAGCGCCGGTCGAAAAGGAAGTCAGATATGTGCTGACAAATTCTCTTGGTTTCGGCGGACATAATGCGGCTTTATTGTTAAAGAAATATGAAGGGTAGAGGCAAGATATGAAGTTTGAGGAATTGTTGCAGTTAGTAGAAGCAGTATCAAGATCAGAGTTGACAGAGCTGAAATATGAGAAAGACGACGAAAAAGTCTGCTTAAGAAAACGAGAAAAAGAAGTGAAGACCCGTAAAGGATGTTCTGTGTTATCTTCTGCGGCAGATATATCTGCACAGGACAATATGTCAGACAGCGACACAGCGGGCGCAGTCTGGGACAGCCGGGAGTCCGGCGCAGGGACAAAAGAAGAAGGCAGCGTGGTGAAGTCGCCGCTGGTAGGTACTTTTTATGCGGCTCCTGCCGAGGACGCCTCTCCCTATGTAAAAGTAGGCGATACGGTGAAAGAAGGACAGGTCCTTGCGATCGTGGAAGCGATGAAGCTGATGAATGAGATAGAGAGCGAGTTTTCCGGAGAGATCGTACAGATCCTGGTATCTAATGGGGAAGCCGTGGAATACGGACAGCCGTTATTTGTGATTCGATAGAGCGTGGAGGTGCAGCAGATGAAGCAGTTGAACATAGAACAGATCAAGGAGATCATTCCGCACAGACATCCCTTTCTTCTCGTAGATGTGATCGAGGATTATGAACCGGGGCAGTATGCGGTGGGATACAAATGTGTGACGTATCGGGAAGAATTTTTTCAGGGACATTTTCCCCAAAAGGCAGTCATGCCGGGCGTGCTGATTTTGGAGGCGCTGGCGCAGACTGGCGCGGTCGCTATCTTAAGTATGCCGGAGAATAAAGGGAAGATCGCTTTCTTTGGCGGCGTGCAGAAATGCCGCTTTAAAGGAATGGTATTTCCGGGGGATAAACTGAAGCTCGAGACAAAGATCATCAGGCAGAAAGGACCTGTCGGCGTGGGAGAGGCGACTGCCACAGTAGAGGGGAAAGTGGTCGTCAGCGCAGAATTGACTTTTATGGTAGGAGAGTAAACATGATACAGAAAGTATTGATTGCAAATCGGGGAGAGATCGCAGTGCGTATCATCAGAGCCTGCCGGGAAATGGGGATCGAGACAGTTGCGGTCTATTCCGAGGCAGATAAAGAAGCGCTCCATACACAGCTGGCGGACGAGGCGGTATGTATTGGACCTGCGCCTTCTACAGAGAGTTATTTGAGTATGGAACGTATCGTCAGCGCTGCTCTTGTGACCGGTGCAGACGCAATCCATCCGGGATTTGGATTTTTGTCTGAAAACAGTAAGTTTGCAGAACTGTGTGAGAAATGCAGCCTGATTTTTATCGGACCGGATTCCAAAGTCATCGCCAGTTTAGGCGATAAATCTGTGGCAAGAAACACCATGGAACGAGCGGGCGTTCCGGTTATACCGGGCAGTAAAGCAGCTGTTATGGACCCGGAGACTGGTGGGGAGATCGCTGAAAAGATCGGCTATCCGGTGATCATAAAGGCGGCTCTTGGAGGCGGCGGCAAAGGCATGCGTGTGGCGCGCAATGCGGCAGAATTTGCAAATAGTTTCCATACGGCGCAGCAGGAGGCGACAAAAGCCTTTGGTTGTGGTACTATGTATATTGAACATTTCATCGAGCATCCCCGGCATATCGAATTCCAGATCCTGGCCGATCAGTATGGAAATGTCATCCACCTGGGAGAACGAGACTGCTCCATCCAGAGAAATCATCAGAAGATGATCGAGGAGTCGCCCTGCCCGGCACTGACGGAGGAACTTAGGAAAAAGATGGGAGAAGCCGCTGTGAAAGCGGCAAAAGCGGCAAACTATGTGAATGCGGGAACAATCGAATTTCTTCTGGAGAAGAATGCGGATTTTTATTTCATGGAAATGAACACACGCATCCAGGTAGAGCATCCGGTAACGGAATGGGTGACCGGGATTGATCTCATCAAAGAGCAGATACGCATAGCTGACGGCAGTAAATTACGCTATACACAGGAAGATGTAAAGATCACGGGCCATGCCATAGAATGTCGGATCAATGCCGAGGATCCAGAGAAAAACTTTCGTCCGTCTCCGGGCACGATCACGGATATGTATCTCCCAGGCGGGAAGGGTGTGCGGATCGACGCGGCTATCTACAGCGGCTATACGGTGCCGCCCTATTATGACTCTATGCTGGCAAAACTGATCGTACATGCGAAAAACAGAAAAGAAGCGGTCATGAAAATGCGAAGCGCGCTTGGTGAGGTCATTATCGAAGGGATCGATACCAATGTAGACTATCAGTATGAGATCTTACATCATCCGGATTTTGTGAGCGGAGATATCGATATCGGATTTGTCGAGAAGATGGAAGCGGGGAAGTAATCTCTTTGGAGGAAATGTTTGATGAAATTGCACAATATGTTTAAAAAGACGAGCAAAAAGAAGTATATCGCTCTCAAAGAACGCCCGGAAGTGCCCAAGGGACTTCTGCGCAAATGTAATAAATGCGGGGCGGCGATCCTGGCGGAGGATGTAAAACAGGGACTGTATATCTGTCCGAAATGTCATGGATATTTCCGTATCCACGCCTACAGACGGATAGAGATGATCGCAGATACAGGAAGTTTTGAAGAATGGGATCAGGAAATGGAATTTCAAGATCCGTTGTCTTTTAAAGGATACAAAGAGAAAATAGAAAGTCTCCAGGTGTCTACCGGGCTCAAGGAAGCTATCGTCACGGGAAAAGCACAAATAGACGGGCAGAGCGTTGTGATCGGGGTTTGTGACGGACGGTTTTTGATGGCGAGCATGGGAGAAATCGTGGGGGAGAAAATCACACGTGCCGTAGAGCGCGCCACACAGGAGAAACTCCCTGTTATCTTATTTTCTTGCTCCGGCGGCGCCAGAATGCAGGAAGGGATCGTCTCTTTGATGCAGATGGCAAAGACCGCGGCGGCTCTGAAAAAACACAGCGAAGCCGGAGGACTCTATATCTCCGTCCTGACGGATCCGACGACCGGGGGCGTGACGGCAAGTTTTGCCATGTTGGGCGACATCATACTGGCGGAGCCGGGAGCATTGATCGGCTTTGCGGGTCCTCGTGTGATCGAGCAGACCATAGGGGAAAAGCTGCCCAAAGGTTTCCAGCGTTCGGAGTTTCTCTTAGAGCATGGTTTTATAGACGCAATCGTGGAGAGACAAGATCTTAGGCAGACACTTGCGCATATACTGCATATCCACAGCAGGACGGGGAAGGGCAAGGTGAGCGCGCAAAAAACAGCAAGCGGCACACAGCTTCAGGAAAGGAAAGGACATAGAAACCTTGCATATAGAAAGACCGCTTGGGACAGAGTACAGATCTCCCGAAAAAAAGGACGTCCGACAGCAGAAGACTACATCCACAGCCTGTTTACAGATTTTATGGAACTGCATGGAGACCGTTTATATAAAGATGACGCCGCCGTCATAGGGGGGATCGCTTATTTCCATGGCGTACCTGTGACTGTGATCGCGCAGGCAAAAGGGAAAACGACAAAGGAGAATGTACGGCGCAATTTCGCTATGCCTTCTCCTGACGGATACAGGAAAGCATGCAGGCTGATGAAGCAGGCGGAGAAATTTTGCCGTCCTGTCATCTGCCTTGTGGATACACCGGGCGCATTCTGCGGCCTGGAAGCAGAGGAGAGAGGACAGGGAGAGGCGATCGCCAGAAATCTGTTTGAGCTGTCTGCGCTTAAGACCCCAGTATTATCGATCGTGATCGGAGAGGGAGGAAGCGGCGGCGCCCTTGCTCTTGCTGTGGCAGATGAAGTGTGGATGTTGGAAAATGCGGTCTACTCCATACTTTCACCGGAAGGTTTTGCAAGTATCCTCTGGAAGGACAGTTCCCGCGCAAATGAGGCGGCAGAGGTCATGAAACTGACGGCGCAGGATCTAAAAGAACTGGGGATGATCGAAAAGATCATTTTCGAGCCGGAAGATTTCACAGCAGAAACGATGCAGGAGACACTCTGCGAACTGAACGAAGAAATCAGAGGCTTTCTGGAAACCTATACACAGATGGATGTGCAGAAGCTTACACAAAAGCGATATGACCGTTTTCGCAGTATGTAAAAACAGGCGGAAAAAGATACGCAGAAAGAGAAGGACATGAAGAATTTAAAAATTGGAGAGAAAGTAACGAAAGTTCCTCTTATCCAGGGTGGTATGGGCGTAGGGATCAGTTTAAGCAGCCTTGCCGGCACTGTGGCGAAAGAAGGCGGGATCGGGATCCTATCCAGTGCGCAGATTGGATACAAAGAGCCGGATTTTGACACCAATACAAGCCAGGCAAATAGAAGGGCGATCCAAAAAGAGATGGAAAAAGCACGGAAGATTTCTCCAGATGGAATCATAGGCTTTAATATCATGACCGCGCTTAAAGACTATGCTCAGCATGTAAAAGCGGCTGTACAAGCCGGTGCGGATCTTATCATATCCGGTGCGGGGCTTCCCACAGAACTTCCGGCTTTGACACAGGAAAGCGGCACCAAGATCGCGCCGATCGTTTCTACCGACCGGTCTGCCCAGATTATTTTAAAATATTGGGACAGAAAATATAATAGGACTGCAGATCTGATCGTGATAGAGGGACCTTTAGCGGGCGGACATTTAGGCTTCAAAAAAGAGGAAGTCAAAGCCTATATGGGAGAGGCATACAAGGCAGAAATACAGAAAATCCTACGGACAGTGCGCTGTTATGCAGAGAAGTATGGCAGGTATATCCCGGTCGTGACGGCAGGGGGAATCTATGACAGCGCGGATGTCAAAGAAGCACTCGCAGATGGCATAGACGGCGTGCAGATAGCTACTCGGTTCGTGACGACAGAGGAATGTGATGCTCATATTCGGTATAAAGAAGCCTATATCCGGGCGGCACAGGAAGACATCGTTCTTGTAAAAAGTCCGGTCGGCATGCCGGGCAGGGCTATTTTGAATACATTTATGAAACGGGTAGAAAGGGGAGAAAAGATTCCCCACAGTCCTTGTCACCGCTGTCTTGCAAAATGCAGCCCGAGGGACATACCTTATTGCATTACGGATGGGCTGCTCGAAGCGGTAAAGGGAAATGTAGAAAACGGGCTGCTGTTCTGCGGCGCCAAAGCGTGGAAAGCGCAGCGTATAGAGTCGGTGAAAGAGACGATAGAATCTTTGTTTGCGGCAGTATAGATGGAGAAAGGAGGGATCCTGTATGAATGCGTATGAAACGATCAATGATATTTTGGTCCACTTATTTAATGAGATATGGGAACTGGAGGAAGAGGCTATCATCACAGAGGAATATAAGGATATTACGAATAATGATATGCATATCATTGAGGCTGTCGGTCTGGGAGAGGAAAGTACCATGTCCGTAGTCGCAAAGAAACTGGGCATCACGGCAGGATCCCTTACGACGGCTGTGAACAGCCTTGTGAATAAGAAATACCTGCTCCGTATCCGAAGCGAGGAGGATCGGCGGGTGGTGTATGTCAGACTGACAGAGAAAGGGAAAAAGGCCTACAGACATCATGAACGATTTCATCACGAGATGACAAACGCCGTGATCGAGAAGCTGGATGAGGAGGAGATCCCGATCCTTTTAAAGACACTGGAAGGACTGGCGGAGTTTTTCAGAGGATACAAGGAAGAAAAATAAAATAACAGAACAGGAGCTCTGGGGAAATTTTTGACGTTTCTGGTAAAATGCGTTACAATAAGAGTTGTAACACTTAGACTTGAGATTGACAAGCAGAAAATACTTGGACGTTTTACAGGAGGGAACAAGTATGGCAGTAAGAAAAGCATCTTCAAAAGAAAAAACACCGGTGAAGGCAATCGAGACCAAGAAGGATACGACAAAGGCGATCGAGACGAGAGCTGCGGTATTAAAAGAGGCAGCGCCGGCGGAAAAGACAGAGGAAAAGGCTGTAGTAAAAAAAGCAGCGGCGAAAAAGGCAGCGCCGGTCAAGAAGGCAGCGTCCACAAAGGCCTTGAAGAAGGTGGAGCCGAATATAGAGATGTTCCTTCAATTCGCAGGCAAAGAATATACGGAGCAAGAGATCTTCCAGAAAGTAAAAGAAATCTGGACGAAGACGCTGAGACAGAAAGTCGGCGATATGCAAGATGTCAAGATTTATCTGAAACCAGAAGAATCTGCCGCCTATTATGTGATCAACGGAGATACGACAGGTCGTGTAGATCTATAGAAAAAGAAGGGCTGTCCTTGGAAACTGCTGCAGGTTTTCACAGGACAGCCTCTTTGCCATTGGTAAGAAGGAGATAGAATACAGGAGGACAAAATAGTATGACACCAGTCAGGGTAAAACAGATTGAGATTGGCAGCGGAATGCCTAAAGTCTGCGTTCCTATCGTGGGCAGAACAGAAGAGGAAATCCTCGCCTTTGCAAAGGAAGTGGAAAAATCTGACGCAGACATCGTGGAATGGCGGGCAGACTGGTACGAGGAGGTTCTGTGCCAAAACAAGGTGATAAAGGCAGCAGAAAAAGTAAGGCAGATCTTGCGGGACAAACCGTTGCTGTTTACGTTTCGGACAAAGAAAGAGGGCGGAGAAAGAGACATAACGAAGGAGGCATATGCGGCATTAAATGAGCAGATCATAAAAAATGGTTATGCAGATCTGGTGGATGTGGAGTTTTTTCTGGGAGAGGAAACAGTAGGCTCTGTATCTTCCCTTGCCCGGGAATACCAGGTGAAAACCGTCTTTTCCAACCATGATTTTGAGAAAACACCGCCGCAGGAAGAAATATTGCGCCGTCTGAAAAATATGGAAAGGGCCGGTGCGGATATTGCGAAGATCGCCGTTATGCCTAAGAAGGCGGAAGATGTGCTGGAACTTTTGTCGGCTACACTGAAAGCGGTACAGAGTATGTCCTGTCCTGTGATCACGATATCTATGGGAAAAAGCGGAATGATCAGCCGTGTATGCGGGGAAATATTTGGCTCTTCTGTTACCTTTGGGAGCATGCAGACGTCTTCAGCGCCGGGCCAGATAGACATAGAAGCCTTGCGGCAGATGCTTGCGGTCCTGCATGGAGAAGACATATAAAGGTACATAAAAATAAGAAAATAAGAGAATAAAGGGAGAACGGCATATGGAAGAAAGACTGAAACAGCAGATGGCATTTATCGTAGAAGCAGACAAGGTAAAAAATATTTTTCGCCAGACCTATCTTGCAGACGGACAAAGAAAGGAAAACGACGCAGAACATTCCTGGCATCTTGCGCTGGCAGCCCTGCTTTTGAAAGAGCATATGGAGGAAGATACAGATCTTACGAAAGTGCTGGCAATGGTCTTGATCCATGACTTGGTAGAGATCGATGCGGGAGATACCTATGCATATGATGAAAAGGGCGCGCAGTCCAAGAGAGAACGAGAAGAAAAGTGTGCGGACAGGATTTTCGGTATACTGCCCAAAGACCAGGGAGAGTGGTTTCGTTCCCTGTGGGAGGAATTTGAGGCATATGAGACGCCGGAAGCGAAATATGCGCACCTTCTGGATAACTTCCAGCCTCTCCTTTTAAACGATGCGTCAGACGGCAAAAGCTGGACGGAGCACGGTGTGCGCAAGTCGCAGATATATAAAAGAAACCAGCGGATTCCTGAGACATCAGCGTCTGTGTGGGGACAGATGGAAGAGATCGTGGAAAAACATATACAAAAAGGACATGTAAAAGCGGACTAAATCTGTAGGATGAGAAAGAAAGGAGACGGCATAGATGTATGAAAGGGAAATAGAGCAGCTGCAGGAGATGATCGACGCAAGTGGTCATATTGTATTCTTTGGAGGAGCCGGTGTATCTACAGAGAGCGGCATACCGGATTTCAGAAGCGCAGACGGAATCTATCATCAGGCATGTCAGTATTCTCCTGAGGAAGTCGTAAGTCATTCCTTCTTTATGCGGTATCCGGAAAGTTTTTATGACTTTTATAAGGAAAAAATGATGATGCTGGATGCAAAGCCGAATCCTGCACATAAGAAGCTTGCGGAATTGGAAGCGGTGGGAAAGCTAAAAGCGGTCATTACACAGAATATAGATGGCCTCCACCAGGCGGCAGGAAGCAAAACGGTCTATGAACTGCACGGAAGCATTCATCGGAATCACTGTATGAAATGTGGAAAGTCTTATGACGCTTCCTATGTAAAAGAAGCAGACGGCATACCGCGGTGCAGCTGCGGCGGTATTGTCAAACCAGACGTCGTACTCTATGAAGAAGCACTGGATGGACGTACGATAGAAAAAGCTGTCCAGGAGATTGCACAGGCAGATATGCTGCTGATCGGAGGAACTTCTCTGGTTGTCTATCCGGCAGCAGGGTTTATCGATTACTTCCGTGGCAGGCATCTGGCTGTGATTAATAAGTCTGAAACAGCAAAAAGTGTAAGAGCAGAACTACAGATTTCTGCTCCCATTGGTGAAATTTTAGACCGTATCCGGGTACAGTGATATACCCGGATATCAGATTATTTTTGTTCTTTTTCCCATCTTCCGGAAGCGCCGCAGGGAAGAACAAGCCCACTGTCGGCAACGGGAAGCCCTATCTCGTCGGAGACGACATGTCCCTGCCATGGGGCTAACTCTGTCGCGATCAGGTAGGTCAGGACGGCAGGCGCCAGTCCGGTCGTATAAGAGTTTACGAGAAAGAACAGAGCGTCTTTGGATAAGATCTTAGTACAGAGCCTGATAAAGTGGTGGATCATATCTTCGATCTTCCAGATTTCCCCTTTGGGGCCTCTGCCGTAGGAGGGAGGGTCCATGATGATGGCGTCATAGGTATTGCCGCGCCGAATCTCCCGCTCTACAAATTTTACACAGTCGTCTACCAGCCAGCGGATGGGAGCATCTTTTAATCCCGATGATACGGCGTTTTCCTTCGCCCAGCCGACCATCCCTTTGGAAGCGTCCACGTGGGTGACCTGCGCCCCGGCAGCGGCAGCGGCAAGCGTGGCGCCGCCTGTATAGGCAAACAAGTTCAGGACTTTTACCGGACGCCCGGCATTTCGTATTTTTTCGGAAAACCAGTCCCAGTTGGTTGCCTGCTCTGGGAACAGACCGGTATGTTTAAAGTTAAAAGGCTTTAAATTAAAAGTCAAAGTTTTGTAATGAATCTGCCATTGCTTAGGCAAGTCAAAAAACTCCCATTCTCCGCCGCCTTTCTTGCTGCGGTGATAATGTCCGTTCTTCTTTTTCCATCCTGCGTTTGTCCTGGGTGTATCCCAGATGACCTGGGGATCCGGGCGTACTAAGAGATAGTCTCCCCAGCGTTCTAGTTTTTCCCCCTTAGAGCAGTCAAGTACTTCATATTCTTTCCATTTATCTGCAATCCACATCTTATGAATCCTTTCTGTTTGTCAAAATCTTGAAAAATCTGAATATATAATCTCATAAACGGTATGCTTTTTCAATAAAAATAAGACAGCTATATAGCAAAAGTTACTGTCAAAATAAAACTTAATTTAGTCAATAAGGTTGTTGGCACATAAAAGTATTGCTTTTGTCTGTACATTGCAATATAATAGAGGTAAGAAGAAAACACATCTCTATGAAAGGAACAATGAGATATGGCAAAATCAGCAAATCTTTATGCAAGAATTGAGCCTGAAGTAAAAGAACAGGCGGAACGCATTTTATCCGCACTTGGAATCCCTGCCTCAAATGCAATCAATATGTTTTATAAACAGATTATCATGCAACGTGGTTTACCGTTTGATGTTAAGATACCAAGAGAAAAACCGATGGATGTATCCACACTTACGGAAGAAGAATTTAACGCAGAACTTGAGAAAGGATATGCGGATATGAAAGCCGGACGTGTGAAAGATGCAAGACAGGCTTTTGCAGATATTCGGAAAGATTATAATCTATGATATTTGATGTGAAACTGTCAAAACAGGCGGACAGCGATTTAAGGAATATATATGAGTATATTGCCTTTGAACTGCAAGCGCCGGAGAATGCGGACGGACAACTGAATCAACTGGAAAAGATGATACTTTCCCTTGAAGAAATGCCGGAACGCTTTCGACGATATGAGAAAGAACCATGGCGCAGTCAAGGGCTTCGTATCGTTCCTGTGGATAATTATCTTGTGGTGTATATTCCTGAAATAGATATACAGCGAGTAACAGTTATCCGTGTGCTGTATGGAAGAAGAAATGTTGATGAAGAACTTAGGCTTCATACAACCATAACAACTGAATAAGGGGTATATAAGCGGTAATCAAAAAAGGTTATCGCTTTTTTAATTTTATAGGAAAGTTCAATCTTTATCGAATTTTTGAATGAAAAAGGCCTGCACAAAGGCAGGCGTGAGAAGAAGATGACACTGTTTAGAAGATATAAAAGCCTTCTACACCAGCCTCATCGGCAAATAAATCGTCTTCATTTAAGAAATCATCCATCAGATTTTATACGCCATGACCTTTTTATCCAAAGTGAGTGAACCCTATATTGATCTGGGAACAGCTTCTGGAAAAATTGTTCTGCCACGACTTACACAGCAGGATAATAATACGTCCGCATGGCGCGGTTCTGCCCATAAGAATGGGAATAGTTGAGATACTAGAGGAGCCTTCCACAGCCGTCTGTCTGCTTAGAAAACATATCACGAAACGAATTTCTTATGTGTTATACTTAGAGTACAGATTTTAATATGAAAATATGTTGATATAGGAGTTGAACGTGATGCAGATATGGTATGTTACCGATTTACATGGAGATAAAGAGAAGTACAAAAAGACATTGGAGATTGCCAGTGAAAAAGGAATCAGTGTGATTGTTAATGGTGGAGATATGCTGCCAAAGCAGTGTAACAGACACTTGGAATAACCAATCTTTATCAAAGGATTTTTAAGAGAATACTTCAAAGAGTTGCAGGGACAGGACATCAAATATCTTGCTATGCTTGGAAATGATGATTTGAAGAACTATAAGGCTAAAGCAGAATATTATGTTCGTCAGCATCAGGATAATGAGGTGATTGCAAAATTGAAGAGTAACAAACCGTTGACTTCTGCGGATATTAAGATTCTGGAAGAGATTCTGTGGAGTGAAGTTGGAACAAAACAGGATTATGAAGCTGAATATGGTGAAAAACCTCTGGGAGAATTTGTACGAGAAATTGTAGGATTGGACATGACAGCTGCAAAGGAGGCTTTTGCGGAATTTCTGGATGGGACTGATTTGGACAGTAGACAGATATATTTTGTGAACCAAATTGTGGAGTTTATTGTACACAACGGCATGATGAAGGATTTGTCTGTTCTACAGGAAACACCGTTCACGGATCAAGGCAGCATCGTAGAGGTGTTTACGGATCTGTCTGTGTGGATGGGAATAAGAAGAGTAATAGAACAGGTGAATGCAAATGCGTTGGCTGCGTAAGGAAAAATCAATTCTGCTCCCTTGGTGCTTCAAAATACCAGAACAGGATCCATAAAAAGAAGGTTTACCTTCTGATATCACAGTGATAGAATATATCTATAAGTAAAATGACAGGAGAGTGAAATCATGTTGACAGTGAATGCAATAGGAGATGCCTGCCCGCTTCCGGTGGTCAAGACAAAAAAGGCGCTGGAACAGCTGGAAGCGCCGGATATGGTAGAGGTATTGGTAGACAATGAGACAGCGGTGAAAAACGTCACAAAGTTTGCAGAACAGGCGGGGAAAAAAGCGGTTTCCCAAAAGATAGAAGAAGGAAGATATCAGATTTTGATCGACTGTACAGGAGAAAACGACGCAAAGAAGGATGCAGGAGAGAATGCGGCAGAGAAAAGCGCTGCAGCTGCGGACAGAACAGGAAATACGGGCAGTACAGTAGTCGTCATTTCCTCAGACAGAATGGGAGAAGGAAACGAGGAATTGGGAAAGGTCTTGATGAAAGGTTTCGTATTTGCCTTGACACAGTTGGATGAACTCCCGGAGAAAATGGTATTTTATAATGGAGGAGCACAGCTTACCTGTGAGGGAAGTGAAACGCTTAAAGACCTGCAGTTCATGGAAGAACAAGGGGTAGAGATACTGACCTGCGGGACATGCCTGGATTATTATGGGCTGAAGGAAAAATTAAAAGTCGGAAATGTGACCAATATGTATACGATCGTCGAGACTATGACTAAGGCAGGGAAGATCGTAAGACCGTGATACGTATATGGGAGCACAAGGAAAGAAAAGCAGACAGAAAGAAAAGAGGTGAGGGTACTGTGAGCAAGGAAGAACAGATCCGTTTGACACAGATGACAAAAACAGCCGGATGAGCGGCGAAAATAGGTCCGACGACCCTCTCCCAGGTTCTGGGGGAGCTACCCAAATTTCAGGATGAAAACCTGTTAGTAGGAATGGAGACATCTGATGATGCCGCAGTGTATAAGATTACAGAGGATCTTGCCATGATACAGACGGTTGATTTTTTTACCCCGGTGGTAGACGATCCGTATACATTTGGACTGATCGCGGCGGCGAATGCATTAAGCGATGTCTATGCTATGGGCGGAGTGCCAAAGACTGCTCTGAATATCGTGGGTTTTCCAAATTGTCTTTCACCGGAGATCTTAGGAGAGATCTTACGTGGTGGGGCAGTGAAAGTAAAGGAAGCAGGCGCTGTACTTTCCGGCGGTCATTCTGTGCAGGATGACGAACCCAAGTATGGATTATGTGTTTCCGGTTTTGTAGATCCGAAAAAAATGTGGAAGAATTATGGCTGTCAGCCGGGGGATGTGCTTATCCTGACAAAACAGATCGGAAGCGGGATCATCAACACGGCAGTCAAGGCAGATATGGCGTCTGCCCAGGCGGCAGAAGAAGCTGTCCAGGTAATGGCGTCGCTGAATAAAAAGGCAAAAGAAGTGCTGGAAAAATATCCCGTTCATGCATGTACAGATATTACCGGATTCGGGCTGCTGGGACATATGGCGGAGATGGCGACGGCAAGCGGCGTATCCATAAGCGTCAATGTGGAGGCGATTCCGTATATGGAAGAAGCGATCGCCTATGCGAAAATGGGACTTGTACCTGCAGGAGCATATAGAAACAGAGAACACAGTCAAGGCTATGTAGATGCTGGAGAAATAGAGGAACAGTATACAGACGTACTCTATGACCCGCAGACATCAGGCGGGCTTCTGGCGAGTGTTCCGGGAAAATATGTTAAAGAGATACTCTGTGCGCTGAAAGAGGCGGATACAGGCACAAAATTCGCTGCGATAGGAACGGTAGAAGAAAAAAAAGAGGCATATATTTATCTTAAGAAGGAGAACGAAACCAGATGGGCAGAAAGGAATGGCTTCGCAGTATACCAAAAGTAGATCAGTTTCTGGACAAGGAAACGACCAGAAAGTTAGAAGCACAGTATGGATATGATATGGTGCGGGAAGCGGTGCGTTTGGAATTAGAAAAACTGCGTGCATTTTTATGTGAATGTGAAAGTGAAAAATCGGCGGAAGAAGCGCTTGGAAAATTAGAAGAAAATATAGAGCTTACGCTGGCGGACTGGAACCGCCCGTCTATGACGAGAGTATTAAATGGGACAGGGACGATCCTGCATACAAATCTAGGACGCGCCCCTGTCAGTAAGAGCGCGCTCGATCATGTATCCTATCTGGCCGGAGGATATTCGAATCTGGAATATGATCTGCACGGAAAATGCCGGGGAGAGCGCTATGCGCATTTTGAGAAACTGCTTGTAAAGATCACCGGCGCCGAGGCCGCAATGGCAGTGAACAACAATGCGGCGGCCATGCTTCTGATATTGAGCGCTGTGGCTAAGGGCGGGGAAGTGATCGTATCCCGTGGCGAACTGGTAGAGATCGGGGGTAAATTTAGGATTCCTGACGTGATGGAACAAAGCGGCGCTATCCTGCGAGAGGTGGGAACTACAAATAAAACGAGGCTGAGTGATTACGAACATGCCGTGTGTGAGGAAACGAAAGCATTTTTGAAAGTGCATACGAGCAATTACCGTATTGTAGGATTTACCGAGTCTGTCGAGACGAAAGAGCTGCAGGATCTAAAAGAAAAATACCGTATCCCGCTGATTGAGGATCTGGGCAGCGGGAGTCTGATCGATTTAAGACGGTATGGACTTTCTCATGAGCCTACGGTACAGGAAACGCTTCAAAACGGCGCCGATATCGTAGCGTTTAGTGGAGATAAGCTCTTAGGAGGACCGCAGGCAGGGATCATCGTAGGAAAAAAGATCTATATTGACGCAATGAAAAAGCATCCTCTGACCCGTGCGCTTAGGATCGACAAGTTTACGGCAGGCGCTCTGGAGGCTGTTTTGCGAGAATATCTTTCGCAGGACAGAGCGATCAGAAATATTCCGGTCCTCCGTATGCTGACAAAGAAAACAGAAGAAATAAAAAAAGACGCGGAAGAACTAAAAAAAATGCTGGAGGAAGTATGCGGCGGAGCAGAGTTTTCTGTGTGTCCGTGTCAGTCGCAGATCGGCGGCGGCGCGTTCCCTATGGAAGGCCTCCCAAGTTTTGCTGTGGCGATCAAACCGACCAACATTACGGCGGCCAGGCTGGAGGAACGTCTGCGCAAATTTCCTCTGCCTGTAGTGGCGCGTGTGGCGGATGACAGGGTTTGTCTGGATATGCGTACGTTTGAAATGCAGTTTGCCAAAGCTTTTGTAAAACAGATAAAGGGCCTTCGGACGCTGGAAGAAGTCTGCATAACGGTAAGAGGCAGATAAGAAAGAGTAATTTGGCGATATAGTAAGAGGAGAAATTCTATGAGAAATGTGATCATAGGCACCGCAGGGCACATCGACCACGGGAAGACGGCGTTGATCAAGGCGCTGACAGGGCGGGATACAGACCGGCTGGAAGAAGAAAAGCGGCGGGGCATTACCATAGACTTAGGGTTTACGTATTTTGAACTAAAAGATGGAAGCCGTGCCGGTATCATCGATGTGCCGGGACATGAGAAGTTTATCCACAATATGACGGCAGGCGTGGCGGGAATGGATCTGGTGCTTCTGGTGATAGCCGCAGACGAGGGGATCATGCCGCAGACAAGGGAACATATGGATATCCTGCATTTACTGGGTGTAAGAAATTGTATTCTTGTTCTGAATAAGTGTGATCTGGCAGAGGAACAGTGGCTTTGTATGATAGAGGAAGAAATACGCAGTGAAATAAAAGGTTCCTTTATAGAAAACGCGCCGCTTGTCCGTGTATCGGCGGCAACGGGAGAAGGGATCGGACATCTCAAAGAAGAAATAGAAAAGAGGATCCGTACAAGTGTGAAGGAAGAAAAACAGGACATGCCGGTACGTCTTCCTATTGACAGAGTCTTTTCTCTTACCGGTTTTGGGACGATCGTGACGGGAACATTGTTGGGAGGAAGGATAGAAAAGGGAGATGTACTGACAATCTATCCGTCCGGGCTTCCCTGCAGGGTGCGCAATATCCAGGTACACGAACAGAATGTAGAGAGGTGCTTTGCAGGACAGAGAGCGGCATTGAATCTGGCAGGATGTACAAAAGAAGAAATAAAAAGAGGATGTGTGCTGGCAGCAGAAGGGACAATGCAGAATAGCCGTATAGTGGATGGGAAATTAACGCTTTTAAAAAATTCTAAAAGAACAATCAAAAATCAGACGCGCCTGCATTTTTTGAGCGGGACGAGCCAGACGCTCTGTCGTGTATCCCTTCTGGATGTGCAGGAATTAAAACCAGGAGAAAGCGCCTATGTACAGTTTAGAATGGAGGAAGAAATCGCCTTAAAAGAAAAAGATCGGTTTATCGTCAGATTTTATTCTCCTCTTGAGACGATCGGCGGCGGCATGGTGCTGGACGCCTGCAGCAGGAAGAAGAAACGTTTTCAGCCGGCGGTGATCGAAGAACTGCAAGATCGGGAAAAAGGAAAAACAGAAGATTTACTGTCTATGCAGATCGAGAAGATTTGTCAGGTGCCGACGGCGGAAAGCTGTCTTATGGAAATGACGGGTCTGACAAAAGAGAAGGTGCAGACCATTGTCGGGAGAATGGAAGAAGAGAACAAACTTTTTTGTATGAAGATACAAGAGGAACCATATTGGTGGACCTCTGCACAGGAATCGGGATGCAGGAAAAAGATCAAACAGGATGTGGATGCGTATATGGAACAATATCCATATAGGCTGGGAGCACCGCGGGCAGAAGTGAAGGGACGCTTTCTTAAAACAGTGAAAAAAAGTGTATTTGACGCCTATGTAGAAATACTGGAAAGGGAGCGGGTCCTTATGTCCCGCCAGGAATTTTTGCTTCCGTTCCACTATCAGGTGCCGAAAGAAGGGGCATATCAGGAAGTACGCAGGAAACTGTATGCGGCGATAAAGCCGGCAAAGTATGACTTTGTCAGACTTTCCGATATTTCTTTTGGAAAGACTCCCAGACAGACGGTGGATGAGATCCTGCTCTTGCTTATGGCAAAAGGGGAGATTGTAAAGGTGTCGGAAGATATCTATACAACAAAAGCGTATATAGACGCGGCAAAAGAGCAGATTACAGAAAAATTAAAGGCAGACGGCAAGATCACGATCGCGCAGGTGAGAGATATGTTTTCCACAAGCCGCAGAAGTGCGAAGCCGATCTTAGAATATATGGATAAGATAAAGATCACGCGCAAGGAAGGCGCGGAGAGTGAAAGGGTATCAAATTTATGAATTTAAAGCAGCTGGAAGCTTTCGTAAAGGTGGCGCGGGAAAGAAATTTTTCCAAGGCGGCAAAAGATTTGTTTCTTACGCAGCCTACAGTGAGCGCCCATATAGCTTCTCTGGAAAAGGAATTAAATGTCCGTCTGTTCGTGAGGAATACAAAAGGAGTAGAATTATCAGAAGATGGGGAAAAGCTATTTTCTTACGCACAGCAGATGGTAGAACTTGAAAAGCAGATAGAGGCGGAGTTTGATAAAAGCAGAAAAGAAAGCAGCAGTCTGATCAAGATCGCGGCGTCTACCGTTCCGGCGCAGTATCTGCTGCCGGAGGTGCTTGCTTGTTTTGGTCGGTCTTATCCCCACATTCAGCTGAAAGTGATGGAGACAGACAGCATAAGAGTAATAGAACAAGTGGCGGAAAATCGGGTGGATATAGGCTTTACAGGAACGATGACAGAAAAAAGAGAATGTGTGTATCTGCCTTTTTATGAGGATGAGCTTGTCCTGATCGTACCAAACAAAGAAAAATATCGGGTATATGCCAGACAAGAACAAGGGTTGGAATGGATAAAACAGGAGAACCTGCTCCTTCGTGAGGAAGGTTCTGGAACAAGGACAGAGGCAGAAAAGAAACTTAAGAAAATGGGACTGAAAAAGCAGGATCTGCATATAAAAGCAAGTATTGGGAACACAGAGACGATCAAACGTCTGGTGAGCGGCGGCGCAGGGATTTCTATTTTGTCTAAACTGGCGGTAAAAGACAAGGTGGATACACAGGAAGTATTAAGTATTCCCCTGGAAGGGCAGGAGGGAAAGCGCAGTATTCATCTGGTATATAATAAGCAATTCAAGCTGTCAAAACCGGCAAGAGATCTGATACATACGGTGCAGGCTATTTATTGCGGCGCAGAGCAGCATAAAGCAGAGGTTTTGTAGGAGATAAAGAAAATCAGCAGATAACAGGAAATATGGAGGAGTTACTTATAGATTTAATCTATAAGTAACTCCTCCATATGGAAATAATCAATTAGACAGAAAAGACAAGGAAGATGTATACTTAAAGACAGGGAAAATAGGAGATGGATATGATTTACATGGATAATGCTGCAACAACAATGCAGAAACCAAAAGAGGTGGGAGAAGCTATCTGCCAGGCGCTTTCTACAATAGGAAATGCCGGCAGAGGCGCTGCAGACGGAGCCTTAAGCGCGTCAAGGATCATTTATGAGACGAGAGAAAAATTGGCAGTACTTTTTGGCGCCGAGGGTGCGTCACGCATTGCATTTACAGCAAATTCTACAGAAAGTTTGAATATCGCTTTAAAAGGAACGCTTCAGCGGGGGGATCACGTGATCACGACAGTGCTGGAGCATAATTCTGTCTTACGTCCGCTCTACGAATGTCGTGAAAAAGGGGTGGAACTGACTATTTTAGGCTGCGATCAAAGGGGAAATCTCTCTTTTGAAGAGATGGAAATGAGTATCCGTAAGAATACGAGGGCAATCGTCTGTACACATGGATCGAATCTGACAGGGAATATGATAGACATTGAAAGAGTGGGCGCGATCGCCAGAAAGTATGGGCTTCTTTTGATCGTAGACGCTTCACAGACGGCAGGTGTTTATCCTATAGATGTACAGAAGATGGGCATAGACATCTTGTGTTTTACCGGACATAAAGGACTCTTGGGACCGCAGGGAACAGGGGGACTGTATGTCCGGGAAGGCGTGAAAGTGCGTCCTCTGTTAAGTGGAGGAAGCGGGATCGATACATATAATATGCATCATCCGGATGAAATGCCGACGGCGTTGGAGGCCGGAACCCTGAACGGACATGGAATCGCCGGCCTGAGTGCGGCGCTTACTTATCTGGAGCGGACTGGCATCGATACGATACGTGAGACGGAATTAAAGCATATGAGACATTTCTATGACTCCATTTCCCAGACACCAGGTATTCAGATATATGGGGACTTTTCCGTAAAATGGAGATGTCCGATCGTATCTCTTAATATCTGGGATTATGATTCTTCTGAAGTCAGTGATGAACTGCAGGTATCTTTCGGGATCGCTACCCGGCCGGGTGCACACTGTGCGCCTCTGATGCATAAAGCGTTGGGGACTGAAAAACAGGGAGCGGTCAGATTCAGTTTTTCACATTTTAATACAGAAGAAGAGATAGAAACTGCCATTTTGGCAGTAAAAGAACTTGCGAAGAGTTAGGAGAGAGGAAAGATGAACTTATCAGATTCAAAGAAAAAGCTGGCGTTGGCAGGGATCATTTGCGGCGCGGTGGCCGCATGTCTTGCCTGGTTTGGCAATCCGGCAAATATGGCGTTTTGTATTGCCTGTTTTATCCGGGATACAGCCGGCGCGCTTGGCATGCACTCTGCGGAGGTGGTGCAGTATGCAAGACCGGAGATCATCGGTTTAGTACTTGGCGCTTTTATCATATCCGTACTGACGAAAGAGTACCGTTCGACAGCAGGCTCGTCGCCTATGGTACGTTTTGTCCTTGGGATCGTGATCATGATCGGTTCCCTTGTATTTCTGGGCTGTCCGCTGCGGATGATCATCCGTATGTCGGCGGGAGATCTAAACGCCTGGGTTGCACTGGTCGGTTTTATACTTGGAGTAGGGACAGGGTGTATCGCGCTGAAAAAAGGATTTAGTCTTGGACGTGCGCATCTTACCAATCGGATGAGCGGAGGCGTATTTCCGGCATTGATGGTGGGCGTGCTTTTGCTGGCGGTATGCACGTCTTTGCTAAAATCGAGCGTCAGCGGACCGGGAAGCATGCATGCGCCCATTCTTATGGCTTTGGCAGGGGGACTGCTATTTGGAGCTTTCGCACAGAAATCCAGGATGTGTTTTGCGGGAAGTATCCGGGATGTTATATTGATGAGAAATTTCGATCTGTTGACAGTGATCGGCGGTGTATTCGCAGTGATGCTTATCTTTAATGTGGCGACTGGGAAATTTGTATTAGCGTTTGATACGCCGGGGATTATCGCGCACTCTGAACATCTGTGGAATATAATCGGAATGTATGCTGTTGGATTTGCCGCAGTACTTGCAGGAGGATGTCCTTTGCGCCAGTTGATCCTGGCAGGACAGGGCTCTTCCGATGCGGCGGTGACAGTTCTGGGAATGTTCGCAGGGGCGGCTATGTGTCATAATTTTGGCCTTGCAGCGAGCGGAACAGCCATAAATGCGGAAACAAAAGAAGTCGTGGCAGGCGCAGTACCGCTCAATGGAAAGATCGCGGTATTGATCTGTATTGCTGTGTGTTTTGTGATCGCGTTTCTCAATAAACGTAAAGAAGGTAAATAGATAAACAAAGGGGATAGAAGAAATGAAAGAAGTAGATGCAAGAGGCCTCTCCTGTCCGGAGCCATTAATGCTTACGGCACAGGCATTAAAAGAAAACAGCGGTCCGGTACGGATTTTAGTGACAGAGCCACATCAGAAAATGAATGTGGAAAAATTTGCAAAAGACCATGGGAAAAAAGCCGTTTCTGAAGAGACAGCAGACGGATTTGCGGTGGTGATCGAATAATGCTCCGAAAGAAAGAAAAGAAACTGGTCGTGACATTCCATACGACAGCAGACGCCATGGCGATGGAAAAGGCATGTAAAACGACGGGGATAAAAGGTCGGCTGATCCCGGTCCCACGATCGCTTTCCGCAGGATGCGGACTTGCCTGGTGTGCGGAAACAGAAGAAAAAGAGCAGATCATGCAGATCATGGAAGAAAAGAAGATTGAAGAAGAAGCCTTGCACGAGATGCTCGTGTAAGGCTTTTTGCCGCCTCTTTTGCTGTATATTCCACCATATTTCGCCAAAAATTTTCTTGCCGGAAAAGGTGATTTATGGTATTATACTTATAGTTTTTAATAATTTTTTTCAAAAAGGGGTTGACAGATATAATGGAATATGACAAGATTTTGCCTGCTTGGCATAATTTTATTCATTTTTATCTGTCAGAAAAGATCATACAATATTAGAGGCGTATTTCGTCCATTTTATATGGGAGAGAATACGCTTGTTTTGTTGTAAAAAATCAGAGAAAGGATGAAAGTAAAATGAAGATAAGAAAACGATATATGAGTTTGCTGCTTAGTTTTATACTGCTCGTTTCCTTATGCTCACAGAGCGTACTTGCCGCCGGGGAGAATGAGCAGACTTCTTTGGCAGATTCCACTATAGTAAAGGAGAATGAGGAACTTATTATAAATGGGATCACCTACACCATAGATTTTCATAGTGATGGAACGAATCGTTGGGCAAATCTGTGGCAGGTGAAGAATCCAGAGATGCCTACGGAAGTTACTTTGCCCAGTGTTGCTGTATATGAGGGAGAAGAATATCCGGTCACAGAGATACAGTTTTCCGCGAGTTCAAAATGTGCGAACATCACGAAGTTGATTTTGCCGGATACTCTGACTACGGTAAATTGGTCTTCTTTTTCTAAATTTCCCGGCTTAACAGAGTTGAGTATTCCGGGCAGCATTAAAAATTTTAACGGCAGCTTTCAAGGCATGACAAATTTGCAGACTTTGAGTTTTGCGGAAGGCGTGGAGGAGATTTCTTCCAATTCTATGGTGGCTCGCTGCTCGTCTCTGACTACGATCAATCTGCCTTCCACGCTCAAGCGTATCACGCAGCCTGCGGTTTTTAGCGGCGCTACTGCCCTGGCGGGGATTACTTTGCCAGAAGGGCTTGTTGTCGAAGAGGGCAGTCTGTTTTCAAATTGTACTTCCTTAACAAGTATAGAGCTGCCGGCTTCTATGACGGAGATCCCATCTAGTATTTTCAGTGGCTGTACCAGTTTGAAGAGTGTTACTGCCAAAGGGACGATCACATCTATCGGTTCCTCGGCATTCAATAAGTGTACGACTTTGACAACCATCCCTGATCTAAGTCAGGTTACGAAGGTGGAGCAGTATGCTTTTAATGAATGTACCGCTTTGCCCGGTCCGGTAGATCTGCACAGTGTGAGCGAGATGGGGGCGAATGCTTTTTATAATTGTGAGAATCTGACCGGGGCATTAGACCTTTCCAATCTGAATGTGATCCCAAACAAAGCCTTTAGTTATACAGGCATTGACGCCGTAACTTTGAGCGACAGCCTGACTTCCATTGGGATATGGGCTTTTTTGTATACGAATATTTCTGATATTGTATTTCCGGATACCTTGACGTCTATCGGGAACTATGCGTTCTGGTATGCAGAAAATTTAAATGGAACGGTAAAGATCCCAGACAGCGTGACTACTATTGGCGAATATGCCTTTAACAATACCGCAGTAGAAAAATTTGAGATCGGCAGCGGCATAGAGAGTGTGAATGCCAATGCGTTTGGAGAAAATACTGCCCTGCAGGAGATCATATTTGACAATAGCCAGGATAACGTAAGCATAATAGGAACGCTTCCGGACAGCGTTACCGTCACCTACACCCAGCAATCCATTGAGGACAGTGTGGGGGATACAATTTCTGATAAAGCAGGCGCGCCTACTCTGCAAGAGGCAGTAAATACGGCGGCAGCGTCGGAGAATGGCGGTACAGTAACACTGCAAAAGAACATTAAGCTGGATACGGCTGTTACGGTCCCTGCCGGAGGGACTGTCACTATCACCGCAGAGCAGGCGTGTCAGATCGCCGGGACGAAGACAGCCGTCGATTTGAGAAATCTGCTTGTGGTAGAAGAAGGCGGCTCCTTGGTTATCAACGGGGCAGTTACACTCTTTGGCCGCTATAACAGCGGCAGTATCGTACTGAACCAGGGAAGCTTAGAACTGACTGGGAATGCCGCAGTCACTGGCTCTAAGATCACGAATGATCGTGCTAATGGAACTGCCTCCAGCGGTCTGGGAGTGATCGACAGCCGGGGAGAAGGGGCAGTATTCACCCTGTCTGGCGGTAAGATCGCCGGGAATGCTCTGCATAACAACTCTGTATCTTACAGCGGGATCGTACGGGTCAGTGAGGGGGCAAGGATAAAGATCACAGGCGGTGAGATTTCCGATAACAGTGCTTCGGCTGCTGCTGCGCTGAACTGTTCTTCAGGAGTTTTATTGTATGGATATGCCAGTGGAACTATGAGCGGCGGCGTTATCAGCGGGAATACCGGGCATCGAGGCAGTGCTGTGATGCTGTGGGGCGGTGATGCTGCTCACCGTACGGAATTTACCCTGTCTGACAGCGGTTCTATTAGCGGTAATTCTTGTACTTCTTCAGGCG
Organism: Mediterraneibacter sp. ICN-202921; assembly: GCF_037890075.1. Lineage (NCBI taxonomy): Bacteria > Bacillati > Bacillota > Clostridia > Lachnospirales > Lachnospiraceae > Mediterraneibacter > Mediterraneibacter sp. ICN-202921. The sequence goes on from NZ_JBBKBE010000002.1 coordinate 178,159, forward strand.
GAACGAAAGGCTCCGGCGCTGTTCATGTAGAGAATAATGCTGCCTTTCATATGACTGGCGGCAGCATTGGCAGCAACAAAGGCGTTCAGGGGGCAGGTGTCTGTGTGGTGGACGGCAATCTGCAGACGGGACAGAATGAGTACAATACGGCCTTTGTGATGGAGGGAGGTTCCATTTCCGACAATAAAGGAAGCATTGGCGGCGGTATCTACTCCTATTCTAATGGGGTGGAACTAAAGGCCGGGAAGATCATTGGAAATACGGCTTCGAATATGGGCGGTGGTATATACAGCGAGGGAAACTATGACTATTATAGTACCCTGCATTTGTCTAACGCTTTGATCACGGGCAATACCGCTCGTCAGGGCGGCGGCATGTGGTTCTGCGCTACAGGCAAGGTTACGGTCTATGTGACGGAAGGTGCGGCTGTTTTTGACAACACGGCGCAAGACATGGATATGCAGAAAGGCGCAGGAGACGATTTTGTCTTTTCTGCATATTCGACGGATGATTATCCTGCTACATTGGCTGAGCGTCTATTAGGCGGCGGCGCCGTCCAGTGGTACAAAGACGGAGCCGTTTACCTGCCTAGTACTGGTGTGTACCCTATTACGCAGGAAGGAGTTCCACGTTATGGAATGGATGGCGCCGACACCGATCCGGTGACCGTGATCGGATATAAGGATTGCCTGGCATTAAAGGCGATTCCACATTCCGAGGATGTTAAGACTATGGCAGAAAAGGAAGCAGCCCTGTTTATCACAGGAAATACCGCGGATAAGGGCGGCGGCATAGGCGCTAACGGAGGCATCATTATCGGGGCGTCTGCTGCAGCTTCAGTTGGTGTAACTAAGGTGTGGTCCGGAGACAGTGAACAAGACCGTCCTGGGTCCATCAAGGTGGATCTGTTGAGCAATGGTACAGTTATCGATACCGCAGTCTTGACGGCGGCAGATAATTGGAACCATACCTTTGAGGATCTGCCAACCAAGGATAAGGACGGCAAAGCTTATACATATACTGTATCTGAGGCATCTGTTTCTGGTTATACTACGCAGATAACCGGAGATGCACAGACAGGTTTTATCATAACGAATACGAAAACCGGTACTGTGACTCCGCCTGAAACCACAGATCCGACAAAGCCGACGAAAAAACCAGATTTGGATAAAGGAACGGCAGGCAGTCTGCAAACGGGAGACAGTAGCCATAAGATGATCTGGATCGCAGCTATGCTCCTGTCAGGCGCTGTATTGACTGGTATAGTTCTTCATGGCAGAAGGAGAAAACATAACAGATAATTTTGTATAAATAAATCAGGGCGCATGAAAAAATGAAAGTTTTTTCATGCGCCGTTTCTCAAAAAAAGAACGTTAGATAGTTCATATGGAATTTGATTTTTATTTCAAATTTAAACGATAAGAAAATTATAATTTCTCTTATAATTTAATGTATAGGAGGAAGTATAATGAATAAATATGCTTACATTCGAGTTTCGAGTAAAGATCAAAATATTGCAAGACAAGTAGAAGCAATGCTAAATATCGGGATTTTAGAGAAAGATATGTATATTGATAAACAATCCGGTAAAGATTTTCATCGCGAACAATATCAGTTGTTATTAAAGCGGTTAAAATCCGGCGATGAACTTTATATTAAATCAATCGACCGATTAGGACGAGACTATGATGAGATACAGGAGCAATGGCGTCGTCTCACAAAAAAGGTAAATATAGATATTATCGTGTTAGATTTTCCGCTTTTAGATACCAGAAATCAAGTAAATGGGATTACAGGAAAGTTTATAGCTGACTTAGTGTTACAAATACTTTCCTATGCAGCGCAGATAGAACGAGAAAATACGAAACAGCGGCAAGCCGAGGGCATACGCATTGCCAAAGAAAAAGGAATACGACTGGGACGACCGCCGTTGCCTGTGCCAAAAGAATTTGAAGAAATCTATCAATTATGGAAAGAAAATAAAATCAGTAAACGTAAAGGCGCATTGCTGCTGCATACAAACCATAATACTTTCTCTAACTGGATAAAAAAATATGAAAAAACCGTGGAAAACAGTAGTATTTCATGCAATTAAAAGTAGACATTTATTGACACAGAAAGTAGACATTTCCTACCATAGCGTCAAATACTTTTTTATCCGGAAATCATCATAGTTTATTTTGATTTATACATTTTCGATAAAAAAATACTTACCATATCTTACTGTATCTCATTTTATCATTCTACCATCACTGGTAAAAAATGTCTGCTTTTTTTACCATTTCACTTATCTCTTTATATACATTTGGTTCAAAAGATAGATAGGAGGAAATAGGAATGAAGCTAACCAGAAGAGCAGCTGCGTGGTTTTTTACGTTGATTGTGGCAGCAGGTTTGGTGCCGCAGACTGTGTTTGCTGAAGAAACAACGGCTTTTCCGCTTCAATATGAAGTTTTGCAGGAAATCAATGAAGATAAAACAGAAGCAACGATTTCTTTAGAATTTACGGAGACAGAAACTGTTCAGTTGGAGAAGGTAACATTGCCCGACGGTACAGAGAAAACAGAAGATTTGACTGTTATTACCTACACCGTTTCTGTAAATGAAAAATATGATTTTAAGGTAGACTATTTTACGGACGGTGTTGAACAGGAAGAAACAATACCGGTTGAAATAACTGAATTAGTGGAAAAGAAAACGGGCGAAGAAATTCCAGCAGAAGAAAAAGAAAAGCTTACTGCTGTAGAAACAACCTCCAATCTGCTGCAAGCAGATGGAAATACTTATGAGGTCTCTAGTGGAGATGAATTGACGACTGCATTAGAGCAAATTGAAAATAGCCAAGAAACAGAGGCAACAATTGTGTTGACTGCGGATATTGGAACTAATGTAAAATTTGTTGGTGCTGCTAATAAAACCATTACTGTAAAAAGCACAGACGGACAGAAATACGCACTTACTCTTGGAAGTGAATTAGTAGGTGATATTACATTAGATAATGTAAAGGCATCTGCCGAAACATTGTATTGTAGTGGACATCGAACTATCTTTACAGAGAATTGCGAATTTACGATTTCTGGTACACTTTATGGTGGAGGAAAAGCAAAGACAGTACAAAGCGTTTATGTAAAAATCAATGGTACAGGAAAAATCAACACTACTGATATAGAAAATACAGTTGTTGGTGGTAGTTATAAGGGTTCCGTGGAAGGTGATATTTATGTAGAACTTGCAGGTAATATTACTTACGGAAACAAGGCAGGTCATTATCTTGTGGCAACCAATAAAGCAACTGCTTATGGCGGAGATAAGCCAAGTGGTACACCACTTGAGGTAGGTGGAAATGTAACATTGATTCTTGATGGTCCGGTCACAGGTACGGCACCACAAAATATAGTTGGAGCGTATAACTCTCATGTTAAGGGAAATGTAACTGTACAAGTGAAAGCTGGGTATGCAATTGGTATTGAAGGAATGAGAGAAGATCCAACACAGTCAATTGTTGATGGAGATATACATATTATTGCAGGGGATCCTGCATATGAAGGTACAGATCGTATTTGCAGAATTGCTGCTAACTGGGATATTGTTGGTGCCGGTGAAAAAATAAATTTAACAGGCAGCTTATTCCAAGTTGGTGGAAATGTAACGATTGATACTTATGAAAATGTTTGGGGGTGGGATAAAGATGGAACTCCGGCTAATGATCCTCCGGGAATTGTGGGTGCAGGATCTGCCACAGTTGCTGGAAAAGTAACGATCAATGCCAAGGGTTCTCATTTGGAAGATATTGTGGGAGCCGATAATACAGGAACGTCAGGTTCAAGTGTCGGCGGAGATATTTTAATCAACGCCCAAAATGTTGATTTGAGAAATTCTTATAATGAGAAAAGTGGTATTTTACCACTTTTGAGTGGAACGAAAGCCGGAAAAGATGTAACTGTAAATTTGGATAGTGGACTGTTGTCTGGTATTTATGGTTATGGTGGTACAGTTGGTGGTAATATGGAAATTAATATTACAGGAACTCCAAAGTTTACCGATGATGAAGCCGGCGTCTGGGGAGTGAATAATACAGATTCAAAAGAAAGATCTGTTCTTAACTTTGACAAAGCTAAAACTTCTATTCCGATTGTAGGCTATTTCACAGAGATGAATGTTATTAATGAGTCTGATGTGACTTTAGGAAATGAAAAGAAGAATGCATTTGGTACTGTTTATGATGTTAACATTAATACAAACGCTAGCCTCACAACCAATAAACAGGCATATTCCAAAGGTGCTCTGACAATGGATCATGGGACTTGGATTGCAAAAGGGTTTCTTTATGTTACAACTACAACTAATACAAACAATTCTAAAATTGTGATGAATGATTATGCTGCATTTGGATATGGTTATAAAAATGATAATGCTTATGATAAAACGGTTGTGACAAGCAATGATGATATATATACATTTAACCAATGTGCTTATGTTGATAAAATCTATGGTAATTCTGCAATTGTAAACAGTACATGGAATGTATTCGTACCAACCATGATTGGTGGAAATTATATAGCAGCTTCAAACAAATTAAATGTATTAGCATTTGTAGATCAAGAAAATTACCCTGACGAAAAGATACCTCTAGAAATTCTGGGCACGGCTACAGGGAAAACGGCAGTAACCCTTGTTGATAAGACAGACACTTCAAAAGAGGGAAAACCGATTGTTGGACAAAATTATATCAATGCTTTGAAAGTAAGTGAAGATACTTTTGAGTTGGCAAACAAAAATGCTGTATCTTGTGGTTTATATTTTAAGAAACTTGCAGATGCAAATACAGAAGATAAAGGCGATTATGATATGTGGCAAGTGGCAAAAAAAGATGTATATCAGGTGCTGTATGAATTTGTGAGCGGAACAGCCGGAAAACAACTCCCGGATGCCATTACAGACGTATTGCCTATAGATTCTGATAAATATGCAGAAGGTGCTACAGTCAATGCTATGCAACCGGATGAAACAGAAATTGCAGTTTCAGACGGAGTATGGAAATTTGAGGGGTATGACGCTGACAGTAAGGTGGCAAATACTGAACATACAGATGAAAATGGGAATATTAAGTTTATTGGAACGTGGGAATTTGTTAAAGATAAAGATGCGCCAATAATCTTTGATGAATCAGATAAACCTAGTAAACCAGATAGTAATAAACTTAATGATCACGGAAGTGTAGAAACAGGAGATAAAACAAATATTTTGCTGTGGGGAATAGGCACTATTATTTCAGCTTTAGCGGTGCTGATCGTTGTATCAGTCAAACGAAAAACGAATAAATCGTAAACTAAAAAAGACTAAGAGAAACATACATGAGTGTGATTTCTCCTAGTCTTTTATTTTCTGTTTAAGCTGAACGCTCAAATTCCATTTTCAAATGTATCTAATACATGAGGGAGAAGTCTGTCGCTGTAGGCAGACAGAGAATAATTCCCTTCACACAGCGCCCAATCATAGAGAAGAGAGCGCTCATACATGGTATATATTTTTGTTAATTCCTCTACAGAAGAAGTGTTTTTGAATTCGCCTGTCTGCATACCTTCTGCAATGACATCACGGACCAGCTGGAAATAATAGCGGTTATCATCCAGCAGGGAACGGCTGTCCTTCGTAATCAGCTGTGAGGAATACAAAGACGCCAGGAGTTTCAGATCAATACTCGTTTCGATCATATAAAAAAGTTCGTGGTTTAAGAGAAGCAGTTTTTCTCGCGCATTTAGCGTGGGATCCATAGAAGTGCTGATCTCTTCATATTTTTGATCGAACAGATCGGACAACGTGGAGAGTAAGGCATCTTTCCCTTTAAAATAGTGATAAAAAGTTCCTTTAGACGTTTTGGAGAGTTTGATGATGTCCTCCACGGTCGTATCGTGATAGCCATATTTATAAAATAAATTCCAGGCAGCTTTTACGATCCGGTTTTTGGTGGTCGATTTTTTACGGGGCATAGTATATGAAATTCCTTTCTAAAGTAGATGAGTGTTGTCTCTATTATATACAGCATTTCCGGGAATTTCAAGGAGCACAGTCACTGTAAGTATAGGCTGTGTGCCCCACGCTAAGTGAAAGCTATTCGCCGCGTGCGACTTTAAAACCGTATTTGAGCGGATCGTCCGGATCGATAACATAGGTGGATATGCCGGTTATATATGCGCTCCCTGTAATCTGGGGGATGACAGCTTTGTAGGGACCTACGGTTGTCTCTTCTTTGATGACTCCTTTAAAGCGGGATCCGATGAAGCTTTCATATATAAAAGGTTCCCCGATTTTGATCTCGCCTTTGGCATACAAGGCAGCTAACTTAGCGCTGGTTCCGGTGCCGCAGGGGGAGCGGTCTGACATGCAGTCTCCGAAAATAACGACATTACGGTAGTTGCATCCAGGCGTATCCGTATGGCAGTAGAATTCTACCAGATCCAGAGTTGTAATATCTAAGTTGGGATGTCGGATTTCCACTTCCTGGTTGATCTGGTGGCGCAGCTTCATGCCAAGGTCAGTCAGCTTTGGGATGGATTCTTTATCTACTGTCCATCCAAGCTGTTCGACATCTGTCAGAGCAAAAAAACTTCCTCCAAATGCAATATCATAGTGGATGGTTTTTCCATCTACAACAGTGGTAAGGTTCTCTTTATAGAGAAAAGCAGGGACGTTTGTCAATGTTACGTTTAAAACTTTTCCGTCTTTTACTTCTGCTTTGGCGTGTATGAGACCGGCAGGGGCATCTAACACGATCTCAGTATAAGGTTCTTTAACCGGAACAAGTCCAGATTCGATCAATGCTGTAGTCGTCCCGATCGTTCCATGCCCGCACATGTTCAAATATTCGCCGGTATCCATGAAGATAACGCCGAAATCGGCTTCCTCATGTACCGGTTCTGTGATGAGAGCGCCGAACATATCATGATGCCCGCGTGGTTCATACATGAGCGCTTGGCGGTATTTATCATAATGTTCTGCCAGGTATTGCTTCTTTTCTATCATCGTGGCGCCTTGCAACGCAGGAAAACCGGACGTGATAATGCGGGTGAATTCACCGACCGTGTGTGTGTCGATCGCATGAAAGGCTGATTCGAAAGAATCTAATTTGATAGCAGGTGTACAATTCATAGATACATTTCCTCCTAAAATAAAAAAATTGTAAACAGGCAAAATAAAAGTACGATTTCGCAAATGCCTGTAATTAGACTATATTCTAGTATTTTGTACGGCAATATTATAGACTATATTCTAGTATATAGTTCATTATTTAACTATTATTATGGCTGAAACCCCTTGAAAAGTCAATGATTATTTGTTACTATGATTTTACAAAAACGAAATATGGGGGTAGTAAGGTAACTGGTGTGCCTCCTGGTCTTCAAAACCAGTGTTGGGCGTTTGAAGCGTCCTGGGTGGGTTCGATTCCCACATGCCTCCGCCAGAAAATAACTGTCCGGCAGGGACAGTGGAAATAAAGGAGTTTAAGGACAATGGAGAATCTTCAGTTTCTTTTAAAACAACATGTCGGCGCACCGTGCAGACCGGTGGTAAAAGAGGGCGAGAAGGTGCAGAAAGGGACATTGCTTGCCAAGCCGCAGGGGCTGGGAGCTAATTTGTTTTCCAGTGTATACGGAGTGGTACAGGAAGTCAGAGACGACCGTATCATTATTTGTCCGGATGAAGTGCAGAAAGAGGAGTTTCTTTCCTTGGAGCCGGGGAGCCCGCTGGAGATGGTAAAGGAGGCGGGGATTGTTGGAATGGGAGGCGCCGGTTTCCCTACAGGAGTAAAATTGGATATAGATCTGCATGGCGGCACGCTCCTTGTCAATGCTGTGGAATGTGAGCCCGGACTAGGCCACAATATCCGGCAGATTGAAGAAAAGACAGATATGACTATAGAAGGAGCAAGGCTGTGTATGGAGATGACACATGCAGCCAAAGTCATATTTGCGATAAAGGCGAAAAATAAACGGGCAGTCGAAAGACTGCGAAGCGCGGTAGCGAAAGAAGAAGCTATGTACATACATCTGCTTCCGGATATATATCCAATGGGAGAAGAAAGGGCGATCGTGCGGGAATGCCTGGGGAAACTTCTGGATCCGGTACAGCTTCCCTCAGCAGCGGACGCCGTAGTTATCAATGTAGAAACAGTCCTTAGAGTCTTTGAAGCAGTAAAATTGAAAAAGCCTTGTTTCAGCAAGAATATAACTGTGACAGGCAAGCTCAAAGGCGAGGAAGGACCGCGTATTTATATGGATGTTCCGGTCGGCATAAGTGTCAAAGATCTGATCGAGAAGGCAGGCGGGATAGACGGAGCGTATGGAGAAGTTATCATGGGCGGTCCCTTTACCGGGAAAGCGGTGAGCCTGACAGAGCCGGTCACAAAGACGACAGGCGGCATTATCGTGACGATCGATCTTCCGGATCTGCATGGAGCACCGGTCGGACTGCTTGTATGCGCCTGTGGAGGCAGCGAAGAGAGAATGCGTGATATTTGTGAGAAAATGCATGGCACACCTGTCTCAGTGGCGAGATGTAAGCAGGCGATAGAGATGAAAAATGGGGCGCTTAAATGTGAAAATCCAGGGAATTGTCCCGGACAGGCGGCAAAATGTCTACAGTTTAAAAAGGATGGAGCAGAATACATTATCATCGGAAACTGTTCGGATTGTTCAAACACAGTAATGGGGTCTGCACCAAAGATGAAGCTGAAAGTCTTTCATCAAACAGACCACGTGATGAGGACGATACATCATCCATTATACAGACGGCTGAAAGTTTCAAAACAGGTGGAACAGTTGCCGAACGGAAAATAGAATTTCATAACAGGAGGAGAGGATATGTCTATTACAGCGGAAACCGCGAAAGAACACGCAAAAGACCCGGCAGTGCTTTGCTGCAGGGCAGAAGAAGGAATCACGATCCAGGCTTCTAACTTAGAAGATCCGGCAATTTTTGATGATTTGGTGGATTCGGGACTTTTGGATCTGACAGGGGCACTTACGATCGAACAGGTATTGGGCGCTAAATTAAAGAAGACCTGTGATTCACTGTGTCCTTTAACTGCTGAGGTGGTAGAAGGGATTGCTGTGCAGGAACAGCCGGATACAGAAGAAAAGGAAGCAATGAGATCGGAAGCAGAACAAGAAGCAGAAGCACAGGATTTGGCTGCGGATAGGATACAAGAGCCGCAGACGGTAATACAGAACAGTATTTTGAAGATCCATATTGGAGAAGGAAAAGATATAGATATAGAGCTTCCGGTCGCTATGGCAGGCGGCGTACAGCCATCCGGCACGAAAGAGATGGGAATCGCAAAGGAATCCACACAGCCTGTCCAGGCAGCTGAAATGGCAGAAGAAGCAACAGAAGAAAAAACGGTTCGAAACCTCACGAGAAAGCACTACAAAATTACGGAAGTGAAGCGTGGTCCTGAGACGAAAATAGAAGGGACGGTGCTGTACATCCGCGAGGGAATCGAAGCAGAGTGTGTCGCTTCCCAGGAATTAGTGCATGACTTGAAGATCCAGATCATCACACCGGAAGAATACCATACGTATTCGGAAACGATCATGGATGTACAGCCTATTGCCTGCAAAGAAGGAGAGGCAGAGATCGGTACAGGTGTGACGAGAGTCTTGGACGGCGTCATTATGATGGTGACGGGAACAGACGATAACGGAGTACAGATCGGAGAATTTGGTTCTTCTGAAGGGTATCTGGATGAAAATATTATGTGGAACCGCCCAGGAGCGCCGGATAAGGGTGAGATTTTCATTAAGACACAGGTGACTATAGAAGCTGGTATGAATATGGAAAGACCGGGACCGTTGGCGGCACATGCAGCCACAGATGTGATCACCCAGGAAATCCGGGAAGCATTGAAAAAAGTAGAAGATGAAAGCCTGGTAGTAGATACAGAAGAGTTTAAGCAAGTGAGAAGGCCGGGAAAGAAAAAAGTCGTGATCGTAAAAGAAATCATGGGACAGGGGGCTATGCATGATAATCTGATCCTTCCGGTAGAACCGGTCGGTGTGCTGGGAGCGAAACCAAATGTAGACCTGGGGAATGTGCCCGTCTGTGTCTCACCGTTGGAAGTGCTGGACGGCTGTATCCATGCATTGACCTGTATCGGACCGGCATCTAAGGAAATGTCCAGACATTACTGGAGAGAGCCGCTTGTGTTGGAAGCGCTCCATGACAAAGAAGTAGATTTGTGCGGCGTTATTTTTGTGGGGAGTCCGCAGATCAATGCGGAAAAATTCTATGTGTCTAAACGAGTAGGCATGATGGTAGAGATGATGGATGTGGATGGAGCGTTCGTGACGACGGAAGGTTTTGGGAATAATCATATTGATTTTGCCAGTCATCATGAACAGATCGGCATGCGGGGCATCCCGGTAGTGGGACTTTCTTTCTGCGCAGTGCAGGGAGCTTTAGTCGTAGGAAATAAGTATATGACCAATATGGTAGATAATAATAAGTCAGAATCGGGAATCGAAAACGAAGTCCTCGCTTGTAATACATTGTGTACAGAAGATGCTTTAAGAGCACTTGCCATGCTGAAAAACGCAATGGCGGGCGAAGATGTAAAAAAACCGGAGAGAAAGTGGAATCCGCAGGTGAAGGCGGCGAATGTAGAATTGATTTCCAATGTAACAGGAAAACCGGTGGAGCTTGTGAAAAACGAGCAGTCTCTGCCGATGAGCAAGAAGAGAAGAGAGAAATATGACTGATAAAACAGTACTGCAGTACGGTGATAAGATGATACGTATGGAAGGCATTATTGTGGAACTTCACGATGGATGTGTCGGAATAGATCTAAAGGGGCGGCTTGGGTTCCTGAAAATACCTATGCGCATGCTTATAACAGAGTATCCTCTGAAGATAGGACAGGAGGTCGCATGGAATATGAGCTTTATAGAACAGCTGGATTCCGAGGTGAATCAGAAATACGTATCCAATCTTGACACATATATCAGACATCGTAAAAAGATGTGTGAAAAAAAGGATATATATCATAAAGGAGGTGGAGAAGATGAGTTTGACAACGGTAAAAGGGATTCAATCTGAGATATTTGTCCCGATCACACCGCCGGCAGTTTGGACGCCTGTGAAAAAGGAGTTAAAGGATATGTCTATCGCGCTTGCTACAGCTGCGGGTGTACATTTGAAAACACAGGAACGTTTTAATCTTGCCGGAGATTCTACTTGGAGAAAGATTACCAATACGACTCCTTCCAGTGAATTGATGGTCTCTCATGGCGGATATGACAACAGTGATGTGAATAAAGATATCAACTGTATGTTTCCGATAGACCGTATCCATGAACTGGCGGCAGAAGGAGTCATCCGGGCATGTGCGCCTGTACATGCCGGTTTTATGGGCGGCGGCGGAGATCAGGAAAGATTTAAACATGAGACAGGACCTGCGATCGCGCAGATGTTTAAAGAAGAAGATGTGGACGCGGTTATTTTAACTGCTGGATGAGGTACTTGTCATCGCTCTGCAGTTTTAGTGCAGAGAGCAATCGAGGAGGCTGGAATACCGACGATCATTATTGCAGCTCTCCCACCGGTCGTTCGTCAGACCGGTACGCCACGTGCCGTAGCTCCGTTAGTGCCGATGGGTGCTAACGCAGGTGCGCCGAATGACGTAGAAATGCAGACGAATATCGTAAAAGCAACATTAGAACAGCTTGTGAAGATCGATACGCCGGGTAAGGTTGTACCGCTTCCGTTTGAATATGTAGCAAAAATATAAATACGGTAAAGTAAGAGGATGCTCCGGGTCGGAGTGTCCTTTTGCTTTATGCTGTTCTATCTCTTTGGAGTATGGCGCGAAAAAGTACGGCTAAGTGTATAAAACAGATATGACGCTAAGAAAGGATTGAAGGATAAAAATAACTCGTGTTATACTCTATTTGCAGACATGGTTTATAAATATATAGTGACAGCGAAAATAATAGGGGGATGAGATGTTTAAATTATTTTATCCGTGTGAATACGTAGAAAGTGTATTTACCATTGATTATGAAAAATTGTATAATAAAGGATATAGAGGTCTTATATTTGATATAGACAATACCTTAGTGCCTCATGGAAACGATTCGGAAGAAAGAGTAGACGCACTGTTTTCTTGGCTGCATAATCTGGGATTTCAGACACTTTTACTGTCAAATAATGATGAAGAACGCGTGAAAAGATTTTTAAAGAATATTTCTTCTTTTTACATATGCGACGCACAGAAACCAAAGCCTGAAAATTACCGAAAGGCGGTAGAGATGTTAGATATGAAAAAGGAAGAGACGGTATTTATAGGAGATCAGGTTTTTACAGATATACTAGGAGCGAATCTAAGCGGCCTTGACAGCATATTGGTGCGTTTTATAGGGTATGACACGGAAACAAAAATAGGGATCAGAAGAACTGTGGAAAAACTGCTTCTGAAATTTTATAGTTATAATAAGAAATGTCAGAATAGACTGGGAAATATACAAAAGAGAGGGAAAAGTGACAATGCAAAGGAAGAAATTATTTTGTGAGATTAATCCGTTCTGCTATGCGATCGCTCTTAGAAAAGAGATTTTGAAACGTCATATCAAAGATTTTTTTGAAAGGGAGCCGTTTGCGAAGACGATACAGCAAGAAAAACTGCCGGTGGTCGTATCGGAGCATAGTTCCCATCTGATAAAAAGAGGGAAGGGGATCGACAGCAGACTGCAGGAAGGGAAGGCTGTGAATATCCGTCTGGCATGTGAAAAGATCAACGGGCTGCTCATCCGTCCGGGAGAAGTGTTTTCTTTCTGGAAGAGGGTGGGAAATACGACAAAGAGAAAAGGGTATCAGGAAGGGCGTGTGATCAGCGGTGATGAGATCAAGCCGGGTCTGGGAGGCGGACTCTGTAATCTGGCAAATACGATCCATTGGATTGTACTGCACAGTCCGCTGGAAGTAACAGAATTTCACCAACATTCGGATGCCTTGGCACCGAATGAAGGGAAACGGATGCCTTTTAGTTCCGGGACGTCTGTTTGCTATAATAATGTAGACTACCGGTTTAAAAATACGACTGGGCAGAATGTGCAGCTGTTGGTGTGGTGTGATGAAGAGGAACTGCATGCGCAGTTAAGGAGCGAAAAAGCCTATCCATGGCAGTATGAACTGATGGAGGAAGATCATCATTTCGCAAAAGAGGGAGAAAAATATTACAGAAATTCCCGGATCTACAGAAATATATATGAAAAGGATACAGGAAGGCTTGCAAAAAGAGAACTGCTCCTGAAGAATCATTCAGAAGTCATGTATGACTACAGCCTGATTCCTCAGGAACAGATACGAAAAGAGGAGTGATCCTCTACTGGTCTATGTATCGGCAAACATTGTCAAGCTGGCTGCCAAATGAGTCGCCGAATGTATTTTCGAAAAAAGCGCCTCCAATAGTAAAGGCCCAAGGGGCGCTTTCTTTGATCTCTTTAAGCCTACTGTAGCTGTTGATACTGCCGGCGATACAGACGGGGGCGGGCACTTCAGATACGAATCTTTTAATAAGAAGAGAAGCGTCTTGCGTGTATCTGTATCCTAACAGATCGACGCCATATACCCCTTGTTTAAGAAGGGAACAGGCTTCTTGTATCATTTCATCGATCGCGCCGTTTAAGACAGATGGTCTGCCTGTGACCGTTCCGACAAAAGGCATATACTTTAAGTGGTTTTTTTGACAAAATTGATTGATCGAATCAGAAAAGAGAGTACCAAGCAGAACGTCGCAGCCGCACTCTGCTGCTATTTTGGCACCGTGCAGACCTTCCTCTTCTGTATATGCAACGACTTCTAAAAAGGTCGTCTTTCCATATTCTTTCATATAAGAATATAATGCTTTCATCTGGTCTAGTGGAAGCGGCTTTTCTTTAAAGCCCCAAAATTTTACCTTGCTGTGTTTGCATTGATCAAAAATTTCGTAAGCATTTCTGACGGTACAGTCATGCTGTGTCAGCATTACAATCAGCTGTGTGCCATGTTCCATATTTTTCCTGTCCTTTCTGTCGCGTTTTCGGTGAAATTGTCAATTTTTATTATAACACGAGGAAAGGCGCAATGGCAAACGAAAGAAAAGGAAAAGTGTTATGAGGAAGGAGATTAAAAACAAGATTGTATTGAAAAAAATACAATATTTCTAAAAAACTACTTGAAAAATGGGTATGAATCAGATATACTAAGAGAGCTGTGGCATGATAGCTATGAAGCGTGAGGTTGCTGCTGATAGTGTGAAAGCACTGTATGGCAGGTTTTCCGTGGAGCGAATGTCAAGTTAGGAAACTGGCGACAAGTCACTGTACGTATCACAACTGATCACTGTTTACCGTAAGGTAAGAGTAGGAAACAACGTGTGAGTTTCTCGCGACACACACGGGAGAGTGTACAGTCACCGCTTGTCGTACTGAAGTCAAAAGTACGAAAAGGAGGCGACTTTTTTTATGGCAAGTCAAGTAATGAGAATCACATTGAAAGCGTATGATCATCAGCTTGTTGATGCATCCGCAAAGAAAATCATCGAAACTGTAAAAAAGAACGGGGCGCAGGTTAGTGGACCGGTACCACTTCCGACGAAAAAGGAAGTAGTTACAATTTTGAGAGCGGTACACAAATACAAAGACTCCAGAGAGCAGTTCGAGCAGAGAACTCATAAGAGACTGATCGATATCATGACACCGACACAGAAGACGGTGGATGCGCTTTCCAGACTGGAAATGCCGGCTGGTGTTTACATTGATATCAAAATGAAAAACAAGTAAAACATTTGGTGAAGCTTTGCCGGATATGGCAAGGTAAACGAACACAGTAACAGTAACGATCCTATATTTAGGATGAGCGCGCAAGCGTTCCGCTGTAAATCACAGGAGGTAATAATAATGAAGAAAGCTATTTTAGCGACAAAAGTTGGAATGACGCAGATCTTCAATGAAGAAGACGGAAGATTGATTCCGGTAACAGTCCTTCAGGCTGGTCCTTGTGTGGTAACACAGGTAAAGACAGCAGAGAATGACGGTTACAGTGCGGTTCAGGTTGGTTTTGTTGACAAAAAAGAAAAGATTGTCACAAAGGACAAGAGCGGCAAAAAAGAAATCGCGCACAGAAATGGTGTGACAAAGGCTGAAAAAGGTCATTTTGACAAAGCAGGCGTATCTGGAAAGAGATATGTTAAAGAATTCAGATTTGAAAATGCTGAAGAGTATACATTGGCACAGGAGATTAAAGCTGACATCTTTGAGGCGGGCGATAAAATTGACGCTACCGCGATTTCTAAAGGTAAAGGTTTCCAGGGTGCTATCAAACGTCACAATCAGAGCAGAGGACCTATGACACATGGTTCTAAATTTCATCGTCATGCCGGTTCCAACGGCGCTGCATCTGATCCGAGCAAGGTGTTCAAAGGCAAAAAGATGCCGGGACAGATGGGATGCAAAAAAATCACTGTTCAGAATCTTGAGGTTGTCAGAGTAGACGCTGAAGACAATCTGCTGTTAGTAAAGGGTTCTGTTCCGGGACCGAAGAAATGTCTGGTAACGATCAGAGAAACAGTAAAGAGCGGCAAATAGTCTGACAGATAAGAAAGGAGGAACACACAGATGGCTAACGTATCTGTTTATAATATCGAAGGTAAAGAAGTTGGTACGATCGATTTAAACGATGCTGTATTTGGTGTTGAGGTGAATGAACATCTTGTACACATGGCGGTCGTAAATCAGCTTGCAAATAATCGTCAGGGAACACAGAAAGCAAAGACACGTTCTGAAGTTTCCGGCGGCGGAAGAAAACCGTGGAGACAAAAAGGAACAGGACATGCAAGACAAGGTTCTACAAGAGCTCCGCAGTGGACAGGCGGTGGAGTGGTATTTGCTCCTACACCGAGAGAGTATTCTTTCAAGATGAATAAGAAGGAAAAGAGAGCGGCTCTGAAATCTGCACTTTCTTCCAGAGTAGAAGAAAATAAATTCATCGTGATCGATGAACTGAAATTTGATGAGATCAAGACAAAGAAATTCCAGGAAGTGTTAAACAACCTGCATGTAAATAAAGCACTGGTTGTTCTGGAAGACGGAAATACAAATGTAGAGATTTCCGCGAAGAATATCCCGGCTGTAAAGACAGCACGCACAAATACGATCAACGTATATGACATCCTGAAATACAACACAGTGATCACAACGAAAGCTGCAGTTGCAACAATTGAGGAGGTGTACGCATAATGGCAAATATCCAGTATTATGATGTAATCCTTAAACCGGTCATTACTGAAAAGAGTATGGAGCTGATGGCTGACAAGAAATATACATTCCTTGTTCATACAGAAGCTACTAAATCTCAGATAAAAGAAGCTGTTGAAAAAATGTTCTCAGGAACAAAAGTGAAAAGTGTAAATACTATGAATCTGGACGGAAAGACAAAGAGACGTGGTATGACATACGGAAAGACAGCAAAGACAAAGAAAGCGATTGTCCAGCTCACAGAGGACAGCGCTGATATTGAAATTTTCGAGGGTCTGTAGACTTAACGAGAACAAGTCGAAGACGCAGGTTGAGTTTTAGCCGAGACCCGTTCCCAAGCATTAGTGAAAGCGAGTGCAAACGAAGCCTGAGCTTAGGCGCACGGACTTCTGGCATCAAGCCGGAAACGCAGAACAAGCTTGGTGGACCGAACTTGGTATCATATGATGAAAATTCATCAATCTAAACGGTGCAAATCCGTGAAACTAATAATTAGGATGAACGAAAGGAGAGACAGTAATGGGAATTAAAACATATAACCCATATACACCTTCCAGAAGACAGATGACTGGCTCTGATTTCACTGAAATCACAAAGACAACTCCTGAGAAATCTCTGTTAGATTCCAAGAGCAGAACAGCCGGCCGTAATAATCAGGGAAAGATTACAGTAAGACACCGCGGAGGCGGCGCAAAGAAAAAATATAGAATCATTGATTTTAAGAGAAAGAAAGATGGCATTCCGGCAAAAGTTATCGGTATTGAATACGATCCGAACAGAACAGCCAATATCGCTTTGATCTGCTATGCAGACGGTGAAAAAGCATATATCCTTGCTCCGGAAGGGTTAAAGGATGGTATGACAGTTATGAATGGACCGGAAGCAGAAGTAAGAGTAGGAAACTGCCTGCCGCTTTCTGAGATCCCAGTTGGTACACAGATCCACAACATTGAACTGTACCCAGGAAAAGGCGGACAGATGGTTCGTTCAGCGGGAAACAGCGCACAGCTGATGGCGAAAGAAGGAAAATATGCTACTTTAAGACTTCCTTCCGGCGAGATGAGAATGGTTCCGATCATTTGCAGAGCATCCATCGGTGTTGTAGGAAACGGCGATCACAGCCTGATCAACATAGGTAAAGCAGGACGTAAACGTCATATGGGTATCAGACCGACAGTACGTGGTTCTGTTATGAACCCGAACGACCATCCGCACGGTGGTGGTGAAGGTAAGACCGGAATCGGACGTCCAGGTCCATGTACTCCATGGGGCAAACCGGCGCTCGGTCTTAAGACGCGTAAGAAAAATAAAGCTTCTAACAAACTGATTGTAAGAAGAAGAGACGGTAAAGCGATTAAATAATTAGATTCACAAGGAGGTTAGAACCTATGGCTCGTTCACTTAAAAAAGGACCATTCGCAGACGAAAGCTTACTGAAAAAAGTAGACGCTATGAATGCATCAGGTGATAAAACAGTTATTAAGACATGGTCACGTCGTTCTACAATCTTCCCGTCATTTGTCGGACACACATTTGCTGTCCATGACGGAAGAAAGCATGTGCCAGTATATGTAACAGAAGATATGGTTGGGCACAAACTCGGAGAGTTCGTGGCAACAAGAACATACAGAGGACATGGCAAGGACGAGAAAAAGTCAAAAGTTAGATAATTATTTATATATTTCGAAAGGAGGGTTCATCCATGGCAAAAGGGCATAGAAGTCAAATTAAGAGAGAGAGAAACGAGCAGAAGGATACAAGACCATCAGCTAAGATTTCTTACGCCAGAGTATCTGTTCAGAAAGCCTGCTACGTTTTGGATGCCATCAGAGGTAAGGATGTACAGACAGCGCTTGGTATTTTAGCTTATAATCCAAGATATGCTTCAAGCGTAATAGAGAAATTATTAAAATCAGCTATCGCAAATGCTGAGAATAACAATGGTATGAGTGTTGAAAACCTTTATATTGAGGAATGTTATGCAAATAAAGGACCAACAATGAAGAGAATCAGACCGAGAGCACAGGGCAGGGCATACAGGATCGAAAAGAGAATGAGCCACATCACAATCGTGCTGAATGAAAGATAAGGAGGGCAATAATGGGACAGAAAGTTAATCCTCATGGCTTAAGAGTCGGCGTTATAAAAGACTGGGATTCCAGATGGTATGCAGAAAAAGATTTTGCAGACAACCTTGTGGAAGACCATGAAATCAGAACATTTCTTAAAAAGAGATTATACAGCGCAGGTGTTTCCAGAATCGAGATCGAAAGAGCATCTGACCGTGTTAAGATCGTGATCTATACAGCAAAACCGGGCGTAGTGATCGGAAAAGGCGGCGCTGAGATCGAAAAAGTAAAAGGTGAACTTGCAAAATATACAGATAAAAAACTGGTCGTTGACATCAAAGAGATCAAAAGACCGGATAAAGACGCGCAGTTGGTAGCAGAAAATATTGCACAGCAGCTTGAAAACCGTATTTCTTTCAGACGTGCAATGAAGTCCTGCATGTCAAGAACAATGAAAGCAGGCGCGCTTGGTGTTAAGACATCTGTTTCCGGACGTCTTGGCGGAGCTGATATGGCTCGTACAGAGTTCTACAGTGAGGGAACAATTCCGCTTCAAACACTGAGAGCTGACATTGATTATGGATTCGCAGAAGCTGACACAACTTACGGAAAAGTCGGTGTAAAGGTTTGGGTTTACAAAGGCGAAGTTCTTCCGACTAAAGCAGATAAGGAAGGGAGCGATAAATAATGTTAATGCCAAAAAGAGTAAAACGTCGTAAACAATTCCGTGGTACCATGAAAGGAAAAGCTTTAAGAGGTAACACGATTTCTTATGGTGAGTACGGGATCATCGCAACAGAGCCTTGTTGGATCCGTTCCAATCAGATCGAGGCAGCCCGTGTCGCTATGACTCGTTACATCAAACGTGGCGGTAAGGTTTGGATCAAAATCTTCCCGGATAAACCGATAACAGCAAAACCAGCAGAAACTCGTATGGGTAGTGGAAAAGGAACAGTAGAATACTGGGCAGCGGTTGTAAAACCGGGCCGTGTAATGTTCGAGATTGCAGGAGTATCAGAGGAAATAGCTAGAGAGGCACTTCGTCTTGCAATGCATAAATTACCTTGCAAATGCAAAATCGTTTCTCGCGCAGAATTAGAAGGCGGTGATAACAGTGAAAATTAATACATTTGTAAACGAATTAAGAGGAAAATCTGTAGAAGAATTAAATGAGGAATTAGTAGCTGCGAAAAAGGAACTGTTTAACCTTCGGTTCCAGAATGCAACGAACCAGTTAGATAATACAAGCAGAATCAAGGAAGTAAGAAAGAATATCGCCAGGATCCAGACGGTGATTACAGAAGCTTCCAAAGCTGAATAGGAGGTTGTACTGTGGAAGAAAGAAATTTAAGAAAAACTCGTACAGGCAAGGTTGTTAGTGACAAAATGGACAAAACAATCGTTGTTGCAGTCGAAGACCACGTGAAGCATCCACTTTATAAGAAGATCGTAAAGAGAACTTATAAGCTGAAAGCTCATGATGAAAATAACGAGTGTAATGTAGGAGATACAGTGAAAGTTATGGAAACAAGACCTCTCTCTAAAGATAAGAGATGGAGACTTGTAGAAATCATGGAAAAAGCGAAATAAGTAGTTTCGCATATATTTTTGAAGGAGGTTTACCTGCATGATACAACAAGAAAGCAGACTGAAAGTAGCAGACAACACAGGTGCGAAAGAATTACTCTGTATCCGTGTTATGGGCGGTTCTACAAGAAGATACGCTAATATCGGCGATGTGATCGTTGCGACTGTTAAAGATGCAACACCAGGCGGCGTTGTGAAAAAAGGTGATGTCGTAAAAGCTGTTGTTGTCCGTACTGTAAAAGGTGCACGTCGTAAAGACGGTTCCTATATCCGGTTCGATGAAAATGCTGCGGTTATTATAAAAGATGATTTAAATCCACGTGGAACACGTATTTTTGGACCAGTAGCCAGAGAGTTAAGAGAGAAGCACTTTATGAAGATCGTTTCCCTGGCTCCGGAAGTACTTTAGGAGGTGCCTAAGATGTCAACAATGAAGATTAGAAAAGGCGATACAGTAAAAATCATCGCTGGTAAAGATAAAGACAAAGAAGGCAAAGTAATTGCTGTAAATAAAGAGGACGGAAAAGTTCTGGTTGAGGGCGTCAACATGCTGACAAAGCACACAAAACCAAGCGCTGCCAATCAAAACGGCGGTATCGTTCATCAGGAAGGACCGATCGATATTTCCAACGTGATGTATGTACACAATGGAAAAGCAACAAGAATCGGCTTTAAAATGGATGGCGATAAAAAGGTGCGTGTTGCAAAAGCAACAGGCGACGTAATCGACGATTAATACAAGGAAGGAGGTCCTTAGACTTGAGCAGACTGAAAGAACAGTATCAGAATGAGATCATTGACGCAATGATTAAAAAATTTGGATATAAGAATATTATGGAAGTGCCAAAGCTTGATAAGGTTGTGATCAACATGGGCGTTGGCGAAGCAAAAGAAAACGCAAAAGTGTTAGAGTCAGCAATCGCTGATATGGAAAAGATCGCTGGTCAGAAAGCTGTTGTTACAAGAGCAAAGAATTCTGTGGCAAACTTTAAGATCAGAGAAGGAATGCCGATCGGATGCAAAGTTACATTAAGAGGCGAGAGAATGTATGAATTTGTAGACCGCCTGATCAATCTTGCACTGCCTCGTGTACGTGACTTCAGAGGCGTTAATCCGAACGCGTTTGATGGAAGAGGCAACTACGCTCTTGGTATCAAGGAGCAGCTGATTTTCCCTGAGATCGAGTACGATAAAGTAGATAAAGTCAGAGGTATGGATGTCATTTTTGTTACAACCGCTAAGACTGACGAAGAAGCCCGTGAATTATTGACACAGTTCAATATGCCATTCACAAAGTAAAGGAGGGAAATTCATGGCTAAAACATCAATGAAAATCAAACAGCAGCGCAAAGCAAAATTTTCCACAAGAGAATACAGCCGCTGCAGGATCTGCGGACGTCCGCATGCATATTTAAGAAAATATGGAATTTGCCGTATCTGCTTCCGTGAATTGGCATATAAAGGACAGATTCCAGGAGTGAAAAAAGCCAGCTGGTAGACCGAAAGCAGCTTGGCGAGGTCTTTTCGAGTCTAGCGCGAGGCCGTTCTTAGAGCTTAACGAGACGATGTCGAGTTTAGCGAGAAGAACTTCGTTAGAAGCGCTGACGGAGATTAGTGAGAAGGCTGCTCCCAAGCGTTAGCGAGAGCAAGCCATAAGGCGCAGGTCGAGCTTAGGCGCATGGAACATGTACCTATGCTAGGACATTAAGCCTGACACAGGCATTGAAAGAATAGAAGGAGGATACTTTCACATGAACATGAGTGATCCAATCGCAGATATGCTTACAAGAATCCGTAATGCAAATACTGCTAAACATGATACCGTTGATGTTCCTGCATCAAAGATGAAGACAGCGATTGCTGAGATTCTCTACAATGAAGGATACATTGCAAAATATGATATCGTAGAAGATGGAAACTTCAAGACAATTCATATCACATTGAAATATGGCGCAGATAAGAATGAAAAAGTTATCTCCGGTCTGAAAAGAATTTCAAAACCAGGACTTCGTTTTTATGTAAACAGCGAAGAAATCCCGAAAGTACTTGGAGGACTTGGTATCGCGATCATTTCCACAAATAAAGGTGTGATCACAGATAAAGAAGCAAGAAAACTCGGCGTAGGCGGAGAGGTACTCTGCTTCGTATGGTAGACCGAAAGCAGCTTGGCGAGGTATTGTCGAGCCTAGCGCGAGGTCGTTCTTGGAGCTTAACGAGGTGGTGTCGAGTTTAGCGAGAAGAACATACTCATCCAGTGCAGCTTGGCGAGGTATTGTCGAGCCTAGCGCGAGGTCGTTCCCAAGCATTGGCGAGAACGAGCTGTAAAGCGAAGTTTGAGCTTAGGCGTACGGAACTGGTCTAGGGAGAATGGCTCCCATAAGCAACTGAAAACAGAATAGACACAGCATCTATTCCGAAAATTTAAGTTAAGGAGGAAACAGGTATGTCACGTATAGGAAGACTGCCGATCGCAATTCCAGCAGGCGTTACTGTGGAAATTGCAGAGAATAATGTAGTGACTGTAAAAGGTCCTAAGGGAACTCTTGTAAAAGAACTCCCGGTTGAAATGGAAATAAAAGTTACAGGTGAAGAAATCGTTGTAACAAGACCGAATGACTTAAAGAAAATGAAGTCTTTGCATGGTCTGACAAGAACACTGATCAACAATATGGTAGTCGGTGTAACAGACGGTTACCAGAAAGTTCTGGAAGT
Organism: Mediterraneibacter sp. ICN-202921; assembly: GCF_037890075.1. Lineage (NCBI taxonomy): Bacteria > Bacillati > Bacillota > Clostridia > Lachnospirales > Lachnospiraceae > Mediterraneibacter > Mediterraneibacter sp. ICN-202921. Next base: position 200,816 of record NZ_JBBKBE010000002.1, read on the forward strand.
GAACGGTGTCGGTTACAGAGCTGCAAAATCAGGAAATAAACTGACATTAAACTTAGGATACTCTCACCCAGTTGAAATGACAGATCCGGAAGGTCTTGAGACAGTTCTGGAAGGTCAGAACAAAATTACTGTAAAAGGTATCGATAAAGAAAAAGTAGGCCAATACGCTGCTGAGATCAGAGACAAGAGAAGACCGGAGCCATATAAAGGCAAGGGTATCAAGTATGCTGATGAAGTTATTAGACGTAAAGTTGGTAAGACTGGTAAGAAATAAATAAGGAGAGTGTGAAAATGGTTAGTAAGAAATCAAGAAGCGAAGTTCGTAGAAAAAAACACATGAAATTACGTAACCGTTTCAGCGGTACAGCTGAAAGACCACGTTTAGCTGTGTTTAGAAGTAATAATCATATGTATGCGCAGATCATTGACGATACAGTTGGAAACACTCTGGTTGCAGCTTCCACTCTTCAGAAAGACGTGAAAGCAGAATTAGAAAAGACCAACAATGTTGACGCTGCGGCATATCTTGGAAAAGTAATTGCTGAAAAGGCAAAAGAAAAAGGTATTACTGAGGTTGTCTTTGACAGAGGCGGCTTTATATATCAGGGAAAAATCAAAGCACTGGCAGACGCAGCAAGAGAAGCTGGGCTGAATTTCTAGGGAAGGGAGAACACAGATGAAACAGGAACGTATTGATGCTAATCAATTAGAATTAACAGAAAAAGTGGTATCAATCAAACGTGTTACCAAAGTCGTTAAAGGTGGTCGTAACTTCCGGTTCACAGCTTTAGTTGTAGTTGGCGACGGAAATGGCCATGTTGGTGCAGGTTTGGGAAAAGCTACTGAGATCCCGGAAGCAATCCGTAAAGGGAAAGAAGACGCAATGAAGAAGATGATCTCTGTTGCGATGGATGCAAACGAAAGTGTTACACATGATGTTATCGGAAAATTCGGAAGCGCTTCAGTGCTTTTGAAGACAGCTCCGGATGGTACTGGTGTGATCGCTGGAGGTCCGGCACGTGCCGTGATCGAGCTGGCAGGTATTAAGAATATCCGTACAAAGTCTTTGGGCTCAAACAATAAACAGAATGTAGTGCTTGCTACGATCGAAGGTCTGAAAGCGATGAAGACACCGGAAGAGGTTGCAAGACTTCGTGGCAAATCAGTAGAAGAGGTCGTAGGCTAGGATGAGCTTTCCCCTGTTTTATAAAAACAGGGAAGCTTTATCGCATAGGAGGTAAACAAAATGGCAAATTTGAAAGTGACATTAGTAAAGTCTACAATCGGTGCTATACCTAAGCATAGAAAAACTGTTGAAGCGCTGGGTCTGAACAAACTCAATAAGACAGTTGAATTGCCGGATAATGCGGCTACCAGAGGTATGGTACAGCAGGTTAGACATTTAGTAAAAGTTGAAGAAGCATAAATTTAAGAAACGATAAGGAGGTAACGTCATGGACTTATCAAACTTAAGACCGGCAGACGGTTCCAAACAGAGTGATAATTTCAGAAGAGGCCGCGGCCACGCTTCTGGAAATGGCAAAACAGCCGGAAAAGGCCATAAAGGTCAGAAAGCACGTTCAGGGGCTCCAAGACCAGGCTTTGAAGGCGGACAGATGCCTTTATATAGAAGACTGCCAAAGAGAGGGTTCAAATGCAGAAACTCTAAGACGATCGTGGGCATCAATTTAAGCGCGCTGGAAGTATTTGAAGACGGCGCTACAGTTTCCGTAGAGACATTGATTGAAAGCGGAATCGTAAAAAATCCAAAAGATGGTGTTAAAATTCTTGGAAATGGAGAGTTAACTAAGAAACTTACTGTTCAGGCAAATGCATTTAGTGCAAAAGCAGCTGAAAAGATTGAGTCACTTGGTGGAAAAGCAGAGGTGATCTAATGCTACAGACTGTACGAAGGGCATTTCAGATAGAAGATGTCAGAAAAAGAATTTTCTATACATTTATGATGTTAGTCGTCGTAAGACTCGGCTCTGAACTGCCTACTCCAGGCGTAGATCCAACCGTACTTCAGAATTTATTTGCGAGCCAGACCGGTGATGCGTTCAATTTCTTTGACGCATTTACCGGCGGATCATTTACCAAGATGTCCGTATTTGCTTTGAGCATTACACCGTATATCACATCTTCCATCATCATGCAGCTTTTGACCATTGCGATCCCGAAACTGGAGGAAATGCAAAAAGAAGGCGCGGACGGAAGAAAGAAGATTGCGACGATCACCCGTTATGTGACAGTCATACTTGCTCTGATCGAATCTACCGCAATGGCAGTTGGTTTTGGGAGACAGGGATTGTTAGTAGAGTATAATTTTGTGAATACGGCGATCGTTGTATGTACGTTAACAGCTGGTAGTGCATTTCTGATGTGGATTGGCGAACGTATAACAGAAAAGGGCATTGGAAATGGTATATCCATTGTTCTTTTGATCAATATTTTATCTCGTGTGCCGGAGGATTTTATTACACTGTATGCACAGTTCGTAAAGGGAAAGACACTGGCAAAGGGAGGACTTGCCGCGCTGATCATATTGGCAGTTTTATTAGTAGTTGTCGTATTTGTCGTACTTCTGCAGAGTGGGGAGAGAAGAATTGCTGTTCAGTATTCCCAGAAAGTACAGGGAAGAAAAACATATGGAGGTCAATCCACACACATTCCGCTGAAAGTAAATACAGCGGGAGTTATTCCGGTCATATTTGCATCGTCATTGATGCAGACACCGATCGTGATCGCGCAGTTCCTTGGAAAAGGAAATGGAACCGGTATCGGAAGTCAGATATTAAGAGGAATGAATTCCAATGCGTGGTGTGATCCAGAGAATCCGATTTATTCGATCGGGCTGATCGTATATATTTTATTGACCATCTTTTTCGCATATTTCTATACCTCTATTACATTCAATCCGTTAGAGATTGCAAACAATATGAAAAAGAGCGGAGGTTTTATTCCGGGAATACGTCCAGGAAGACCGACGGTAGAATATTTACAAAAAATATTGAATTACATTATTTTCATTGGAGCATGCGGGCTTGTCATTGTCCAGGTAATACCGTATTTCTTTAATGGTGTATTCGGGGCAAATGTTTCTTTTGGAGGAACATCCCTTATCATCATAGTCGGAGTCGTATTAGAGACATTGAAGCAGATTGAATCACAAATGCTTGTCCGCAACTATACAGGATTTTTGAATAACAAGGGAAGTAACATGAAGAATAGTTTCCTTGGATACTAATTAGATTACTTTAGCGAGGGTGACCCGGGAGAACTGCGTAAAAGCGTATTCAGGGGCACACTCGTTATTGTGCATTAACGGAGGTATACGGATATGAAAATTATTATGCTGGGAGCTCCAGGCGCCGGAAAAGGCACACAGGCTAAAAAAATCGCGGCAAAGTATGATATCCCTCATATCTCAACAGGAGATATTTTCCGCGCAAACATTAAAAATGGCACGGAATTGGGGAAAAAGGCGAAGACCTATATGGATCAGGGATTGTTAGTGCCGGATGAATTGGTCGTAGATCTTGTCGTGGACAGAGTAAATCAGGAGGACTGCCAAAAAGGGTATGTCCTGGATGGTTTCCCAAGAACAATCCCACAGGCGGAAGCATTGGATAGAGCACTTGCCAACATGGATCAGAAAATGGATTATGCCATCAATGTAGAAGTGCCGGATGAAAATATCATCAGGCGTATGTCTGGACGCCGTGCATGTGTAGATTGTGGCGCAACATACCACATTGTTTATGCGGCTCCTAAAAAGGAGGGCGTTTGTGATAAATGCCAGGGCAGTCTGATCCTCAGAGATGACGATAAGCCGGAAACCGTAGAAAAGCGTCTCCATGTATACCATGAGCAGACACAGCCGTTGATCGAATATTATACACAGGCAGGAATTTTGAAAAATGTCGATGGAACAGTAGATATAGATGTTGTATTCGATGCAGTCACAAAGATTTTAGGGGAATAGCGTATGCTGTTTGAACCGGGAATGCTTGTGCGGTCAAAGGCGGGACATGACAAAAATCGTATATATGTCATTATTCGTGTCAATGATGAATATGTATATCTTTCAGACGGAGAGTCGTATTCGTCTGAAAGATTAAAAAAGAAGAATAAAAAACATCTGCAGGTTATTTTGAAGGAACGAGTTGAAGATACAGCGGATGAGATAGCAGTTAGAAATATGATACTGAAATATTCCCTTAAAAAGGATTACATGTAAAAGTGCTGTAAATGCAGGAGGATTAAGTATGTCAAAGGCTGACGTAATTGAAATTGAAGGAGTTGTAGTTGAAAAGCTGCCAAACGCCATGTTTAAAGTGGAATTGGAAAATGGCCATATAGTTCTGGCACATATCAGTGGAAAATTACGGATGAATTTTATTAAAATCTTACCGGGAGATAAAGTGACTCTGGAAATGTCTCCATATGATCTTAGCAAAGGAAGGATCGTCTGGAGAGACAAATAGTTATTTTTTTGAGAATATCGAAAAATTACAGAGAAAAATAAAGTTAGTTATTGACTTTATTGGCAGTTAGGCGTTATACTGTTAAGTGGCTGTTTTTGGGATGGTGTGTCTGAAACAGCAGGAAATATAGGCAGAGCAAAGTAGGGAAAGGAGGATTTAACATGAAGGTTAGGTCATCAGTAAAACCAATTTGTGAAAAATGCAAAATTATTAAAAGAAAAGGAAGTATCAGAGTAATCTGTGAGAATCCGAAACACAAACAACGTCAGGGATAAGGGAATAGAAAAATATCCGAGGTGATTTGTGTAATTATTTAGGCGGCTGACAGCACGATACACCAGGAGGTGTGTAGAGCTGTTTAATATACAGTAAGGATACACCGCGGCTGCGTAAGGTACCGGCAGAGCGGGTAGTCTGCTGCACTTTTTTGTCTTAGAAAATGTGCAGGTGTATATTGCTTATAATACTCGGCATTTGCATTGGCGGAAAAATTTCCGTGCCGGGAAAGGGTATGCAACAAACATGCCTGGGCTGGGATATCGGGAACATACCCCGGTAGGATGTACAATAAACACCACATCCACAGCCTCAATTAGGGACAATATGTAACAACGTAAAGCCATGCACAAGATTGACAGAAACGCACAGGCAAATGTATTTGCCAAGAGCGTTTCGGGCAAGATTGTATGTGGCGCACGCCACAGTGAGAAGTAGTGCGGAGCACGAAGTCGAACTTGCATGGCGAAAAAGCGCAGAAGAGGCGCACGCCACAGTGAGAAGTAGTGCGGAGCACGAAGTCGGACTTGCATGGCGAAAAAGCGCAGAAGAGGCGCACGCCACAGTGAGAAGTAGTGCGGAGCACGAAGTCGAACTTGTATGGCGAAAGAACAGCGAAAAAGAAAATGGAGGAAAGACACATGGCTCGTATCGCAGGTGTAGACTTACCAAGAGACAAACGTGTAGAAATTGGTTTGACTTATATTTATGGAATCGGAAGAACAAGTGCAAACCGTATTTTATCAGAGGCAGGAGTAGATCCTAGTACTCGTGTCAGAGATTTGACAAGTGAAGAAGTAAAAAAGATCAGCGCAGTGATCGATGAGACTCAGGTTGTAGAAGGTGATTTGAGAAGAGAGATCCAGCTGAATATCAAGAGACTGAAAGAAATCGGCTGCTATCGTGGAATCCGTCATAGAAAAGGACTTCCGGTGCGTGGACAGAAGACAAAGACAAACGCAAGAACATGTAAAGGTCCTAAGAGAACAGTAGCAAATAAGAAAAAATAACAAATTGAAGAAAGTAGGTTAGTTTAAATGGCGAAAAAAGTTGCAAAAAAAGTAACAAAAAAACGTGTCAAGAAAAACGTTGAACGCGGACAGGCACACATTCAGTCATCTTTCAATAATACAATCGTAACACTGACAGATGGACAGGGAAATGCTCTTTCATGGGCAAGTGCAGGCGGTCTGGGATTTAGAGGTTCAAGGAAATCTACTCCATATGCAGCACAAATGGCGGCTGAGACAGCAGCAAAGGCGGCATTAGTACATGGTCTTAAGACAGTAGATGTTTTCGTAAAGGGTCCAGGTTCAGGCAGAGAAGCAGCGATCCGTGCATTGCAGGCTTGCGGAATTGATGTGACAAGTATCAAAGATGTAACGCCGGTACCGCACAATGGTTGTCGTCCACCGAAACGCAGAAGAGTGTAATCTGTGTCCGGCAGACCTTGATTTAATCAGTAGCACTGGAAGTAAACGAAAAATGCGGTAGTAATCCGCTGACATGTATAGAATTTAGGAGGAGAAACATGGCAGTAAACAGAGTTCCGGTTCTTAAAAGATGCCGTTCTTTAGGAATGGATCCAATCTATTTAGGAATTAGTAAAAAATCTAACAGACAGTTAAAAAGAACAAATAGAAAAATGAGCGAATATGGTTTGCAGCTGCGTGAAAAGCAGAAAGCAAAATTCATCTATGGCGTGCTGGAAAAACCATTTAGGAATTACTATGCGAAAGCAAAACAGATGGAAGGTATGACAGGTGAGAATCTGATGATTCTTCTGGAATCCAGACTGGACAATGTAATGTTCCGCATGGGATTTGCAAGAACAAGAAAAGAAGCAAGACAGATTGTAGACCATAAACATGTACTTGTAAACGGCAAACAGGTAAATATTCCTTCTTACCTGCTCAAAGCCGGAGATACGGTTGAAATCAAAGAAAAACACAAAGGATGCCAGAGATATAAAGACATTCTGGAAGTGACAGGCGGAAATATGGTTCCGGACTGGTTGGATGTGGATTCTGAGAATCTGAAGGGCACTGTAAAAGAACTTCCGACAAGAGAGGCAATCGATGTTCCTGTTGATGAGATGTTGATCGTCGAGTTGTATTCTAAATAATATAGTCTGTGCTTAAAAGCGCAGATCATATAAGGAGTCGTACCCCCTCAACATATTTTAACCCATAAGGAGGGTCTGTGTAGTGTTTGATTTTAATAAACCGAATATTGAAATTACAGAAATTTCAGAAGATAAAAAGTATGGAAAATTCGTAGTAGAGCCACTGGAAAGAGGATATGGCATTACTTTGGGAAATTCCCTGAGAAGGATCATGCTATCTTCTCTGCCGGGCGCAGCAATCAGTTCTGTAAAGATCGACGGCGTACTGCACGAATTTAGTTCCATCCCAGGTGTGAAAGAAGATGTAACTGAGATTATCATGAATCTGAAATCTCTGGCGATCAAAAACACATCGGAATCAGACGAAGTTAAGACCGCATATATAGAATTTGAAGGTGAAGGCGTTGTCACAGGCGCTGATGTACAGACGGATTCGGATGTTGAGATCATGAATCCGGAGCAGGTCATTGCTACTTTAAACGGCGGCAAAGACAGCAAACTATATATGGAACTTAGCATAACAAAGGGCAGAGGATATGTAAGCGCAGATAAAAACAAAAGCGAGGACTTGCCGATCGGGGTCATTCCGATCGATTCGATCTATACACCTGTAGAACGTGTAAACCTCACGGTTGAAAATACGCGTGTGGGTCAGATCACGGATTATGATAAGCTGACTTTAGATGTTTGGACAAAAGGTACCATGCATCCGGATGAGGCGGTAAGTCTTGCGGCAAAGGTTTTAAGCGAGCATTTAAAGCTGTTTATCGACTTGTCAGAAGTTGCGCAGTCTGCTGAAGTTATGATTGAAAAAGAAGATGATGAGAAAGAGAAAGTATTGGAAATGAGCATTGATGAGCTTGAACTTTCCGTACGTTCCTACAATTGTCTTAAGAGAGCCGGCATCAATACAGTAGAAGAACTGACAAATAAGACGCCGGAAGATATGATGAAAGTGCGTAACCTTGGACGTAAGTCTTTGGAAGAAGTACTTGCAAAATTGAAAGAACTGAATCTGGAATTAAATCAAGGTGAAGAGTAATCCGGATCAGAGATTTATTATTTAAATATCCTGTCAGTAAGTCCGACGTGCATGGCAGGGGCATTTGATTAATAAGCCCGAAGACGCATAACCAAATGTTTTTTATGGAGGATGAATAAAATGGCAAAGTATAGAAAACTCGGAAGAACTTCTTCCCAGAGAAAAGCTTTACTTAGAAACCAGGTGACAGCACTGCTGAACCATGGAAAGATTATTACTACAGAAGCAAAGGCAAAAGAGATCCGTAAGATCGCAGAAGGCCTGATCGCTATGGCAGTAAAAGAAAAAGACAATTTTGATGAAGTTACAGTAATGGCAAAGGTTGCACGTAAAGATAAAGACGGCAAGAGAGTAAAAGAAGTCGTTGATGGCAAGAGAGTTACTGTATATGACGAAGTTGAGAAGAAGATTAAAAAAGATCAGCCAAGCAGACTGCATGCAAGAAGAGAAATGCTGAAGGTTCTTTATCCTGTAAAGGAAGTACCTGCTGCAGGAGCTGGAAGAAAGAAAAATACGAAAAATGTAGATCTGGTAGACAAACTGTTTACAGAGATCGCACCAAAGTATGCTGACCGCAATGGTGGATACACAAGAATCGTAAAGATAGGACAGCGTAAAGGTGACGCTGCTATGGAAGTTCTGATCGAACTTGTATAGTTGTATCATTGCGCCGGACGCAGAGCGATCATAAAATGAGACTATAAAAGAAACAAGAAGCCGTTGTAAAATAGATGATGTACAACATCTATTTTACAGCGGCTCTTTTATTACGCTCATAGCAATGTCCTGCTTTTATAATCGATCACAATCTGCTTTATTTTATCTGCCGCTTCCTCAGCGACTTTTTTATCTTTATTTCTTTTTTTCCCCTGACCAAAAAATATTTCTGTCACGCTCTGTAAGATTTCATAAGGTTCTAGATTGATGTATATTTCTGCGGCGTCTTCATGTTGCTCTGCAACCGTAGCATTTAGAATACTTCCATTATATTTTAATGTCTCCAGTTTATCTGTATCGTAGGTACGGATCAAAGCCCTGGTAATACTGGATATTGCTCTGGTAGCGATAACTGCTTTTTCTGCCTTGAGGCCAAGTCGGATCGTATAGGGGTCTATTCTGGAAATAAAGCGGAATTCCCGGCCATAACGCTGCGAATTCGTGGTAGTATTGGCATTTTGGCAGGCCTCTGCGATGGCATGCTCGAATTCTTCAGTAAGGGGGATTTTTTTATTAGCTGCCGTGACATCCAATATATAACTGTACATAAATGTATACCTCCTTGATGTTTGATAATTTAGTATAGCACAGATTAATAAAAAATACAAATGTAAAAACATTTAAGCTAATTGTTGACAAGTGTGTTTCTATACGTTAATATAATGTAAAATACATATATAATAATATATTAATATTTAAACATCGAAAAACATGTCGGGAGGAGAAAAAATGGAACATACAGATATGGAAAAGGGAAAAAGATCAGAAAAGATAAAGAATATGCAGATGTATTCACCAATAAGAGAAAAAATCAGATATTGGAGAAAGAAAACAAAAGCAGGCGATCTGTACCGGCAGAAAACAGATTTAGACTGCATACTGACAGACGGAAATTTGAATGCCGACACGATTTTTTCTCTGTGGCTTCCACTGCGTTATGTTTTAAATCATTTTGCCTGTGCTTCATGGGAAAAGTGGAAGGAATATGAGTATGAAGAATTGAAACCTAAAAAAGTAGGATTAAAAGAGTATCCGGAGTTTTTAAATGACCTTCTGGCAAATATGGAAGAGTATTTACCGGCAGAGAAACTGACAGCATTATTATCTGTATTATTTGATCTTGGACAACAGCGCTGCAATGTGATGATCTTGCCCTACAGGGCATGGAACAGAAGACGAGGTGAAGCTCCTTACTGGGAATATCTGCCGCATTTTTTGTATGATCTTTTGCGTACAGATTCGCCTATATTTTTACAGGCAATGTCTGCCTGGATAAGAAGTGAACATCTGGAAATGTTCTTTATGGATGAGAGGTTAGAAAAAGAGTCTCTCAAAGATTTGGCAGGTACAGGAATGGTGTGGAAGCATGCCCCGAAAAATATAGATTTGGAGAAACTGCTGATAAATTACGTTGCGATTTTGAAAGAGCGCAAAAAAAGGCTTTCGGCGGCTGTGTAAGAAATACGTTATGGTATGTATATAGGAGGAGTGTCAGGATGAAACAAGACAGCAGGATCATATTAGAACAAATTGTAAACAGAAAATCCAGAGAACTATGTTTAGAGAAGCAAAAGTGGGATACAAGCGCCTCTATTGTAACGATTTTCCGTGAAGAATGGCATGTGTTCGCACGACTTTTACATCCTTTGGTTTCTATATTGGAGATACAGTCTTCCTTCTATGTGGAGGAGGAGTATATCAGGGCTGTTTGGTATCCGCATCCTGTGATGATGACTGCTGATACCAGAAGGGAGTTTATTCTTTTTGCCAATGAGGCAAATATAGAACTGTATTCAGGAGGCAGATTCTGGTGTGATGAAAATATGGACTTTGCATATGAAATCGTACTTCCGGCAGAAATGGCAGAAAGATGTGAGCGCGAAGCGGCAAGACAATTATTTGATATACCTTATTCAAATTTCTGTGATCTTCATCTGCCCCTTGTCATGCTCAAAAGAGGCAGTTGGAAAGCCGATACTGCAAAACGATATCTGGCAGAATTGAGGGAAAGCGGATATGTAGACAATACAAAATATGATCTTTGGTGAAGGACACCGGGAAGTCCACAGAAGCATCTTGTTATAGGATCGCGGTTTTGAAACTTTTGTATAAAATAGAGCGGATTATAATAGAAAAAATATGAAAAATTTATAATATAGTAAAATATTGAACAAAAATGAGAAAATAGTGAACGAAAAAAACAACGGAAAAAGATAGAATTTTAGTCAGAAAGGGGGAAGCAAAGATGTTCAAAAAGAAGCAATACTATAAGAAAAAGGCGATGCCATATTTTATGCTTTTGCCGCTTCTTGCCGTGATTGCCGTATTTATGCTGTATCCTATATTTAATACTTTCTGGCTGAGTATGCAGGATCATGTATTGACGAATATGCAGGACATGGGATTTAACGGAGGCGCTAATTTCGTAAGGCTCATGGAGGACGAGACATTTTGGAAAGCGGCTGTAAACTCCGTTTTCTGGACAGTTGTTAATGTTATTTTGCAGTTGTTCTTCGGTCTGCTCGTAGCGCTTCTGCTGAATCAGAAATTCAAAGGAAGGGGCGTGTTCCGGGCGCTGATCTTTACACCCTGGGCGGTAGGCGGAATTCTAGTGGCGCTGATCTGGAGTTTTATGTTTAACGAAAGTGTAGGAGTGATCGGAGATCTGTTGATGAAACTGGGGATCGTGGATGGAAAAATATCCTGGTTTTCCAGCGGGACTTCTGCCATGTGGGCAATGATCATAGCAAATACTTGGAGAGGCGTTCCATTTTTTGCTATCAGCATATTGTCAGCGCTACAGACGATACCCACAGAAGTATATGAATCAGCAGATGTGGACGGCGCGTCGGCTATATACAAGTTTTTCAAGATCACACTGCCGTTGATAAAGGATACGCTGTTGCTTACGACGCTGCTTAGGACGATATGGACTTTAAATATCGTAGATATTATTTATGGAATGACAAAGGGAGGACCGAATTTCTCCACATTAACGATTCCGGTATATATCATGATGACGTTCAATGATTCACTGGATGCAGGATATGCTTCCGCAATGGCAGTTATCGTAATGATCGTACTCGTTATTTTCTCGGCGATATATCTAAAAATTGGAAAATACGGAGAGGAGGAGTATTACTGATGAAACGGACAACGAAAAAAAGGATCATTAAGACGTTTACCTGTTACATACCTGTTGCGGTCGTGACAATCATCATGTTGTTTCCGTTTTACTGGTTTCTAAATACCTCACTCAAAGAGCAGGGCTCTATCATGAAACTTCCGGTGAAATACCTTCCGGATCCGTTTACAATGGACAACTATGCGTCCATGCTTTCCAGTATGGGATTCGATAAATATTTTTTAAACAGTTTGTTTGTATCTATCGTTACGACCATCTTCGTTATAGCGATCGCAATCATGGGAGGCTATGCGATCTCACGATATAAATTCAGAGGCAAAAAATTTGTCTTTCTTCTGCTTTTGGTGACACAGATGCTTCCAGGAGTCGTGATCCTGGTACCGTTATTCACGATCTTTAATAATATGGGACTGATCAATAATCTGTGGTCGCTTGTTATCGTAAATACAACCGTGAATCTTCCGTTTTGCACGATTATGATCAGCGGTTTCTTTTCGGGAGTTTCCCCTACATTGGAGGAAGCGGCGCAGATCGATGGATGTACGATCCTAAAATCTGTATTTAAAATAGTTGTGCCTACGATCCTGCCGGGAATCGTGGCAAGCGGCGCTTTCGCGTTTGTCAACACATGGAATGAATTTGTATATTCATTGAACTTTATCAGTGATTCAGATAAATTCACGCTTCCGGTTGGCTTAAGTATGATGAAAGGCGAGTTTACCGTAAATTACGGGGGGCTGGCGGCTGGCACGGTCGTGGCTTTGATACCGGTGCTTCTGATCTTCTGTTATATTCAGAAATATCTGGTGCAGGGACTTGCTTCGGGAGCTGTGAAAGGATAATTGTAAAAAATGCCGTATAAAGGCAGTTAAATAAAGGAGGAAAAAGATCTATGAAGAAAAAGAAAGTCATCAGCATATTGCTGACAGGTGTTTTGCTGACAGGCATGCTTGCAGGCTGCGGAGCAAAAGGCGAGGAAAGCGCGTCGGGAGACAAAGAGACGATCGAGTTTTGGTACCATGATGGAAACGCGAATTCGAACGCTATATTTGAAAAGCTGATTGCACAGTTTGAGGAGGAAAATCCGGAGTATAAGGTAGAATATGTGGGACTGCCGTCAGATTCTTATCTGCAGAAATATAATACGGCGATCGCTACAAATACAGTGCCGGATGTTGCCAGTATCCGTGATCAGGATGTATCGACACTGATCAACCAAGGAGCGCTATCCTGCATTGACGAAGATTTTAACAGCTTTGAAGAAAAAGATCATATTGCCGAAAATGCGCTCAACGCTATACGGAATTGTTCGACAGATGGGAAACTCTACTGTCTGCCGCAATACACACAGCCGCAGGTATACTGGTATAACACGACTCTGATGGAAGAAAAAGGAGTAGCAATTCCGAAAACGATCGATGAATTTATGCAGGACTGTGAAACTTATGCAGACGCGGACAATGGTACATATTTCTACTCTTTGAGAGGCGGAGCGGGTTCCCTGGATAATATGCTGGATTTTATCTTTACTTACGCAAATCAGGATCAGCTTTTTGATGAAGACGGAAACTGCGTATTAAGCGATCCGATCTTTACAGAAGCGTTGGAGGCATACGCTTCCATCTACTGGAATGGCTGGACATCAAAAGACAGTGTATCTAACAGCTATAAAGAAATGGTAGCAGAATTTGGCTCCGGTACGGCTATGGGAATCGCGAATAATTCTTCTGCACTGGCAGAAAATATTAATAATTTGGGTGAAGGGAATTTTACCAACGCGCTTGCTCCGGCAAATAAGGAAGGTGTTGTGGTGACAAAAGATGTTCCATTCTTGGGCTATACTGTGTTTGAAGGCGCAAAAAACAGAGAAGGCGGAGTAAAATTCTTAGAATTCCTCGTATCTCACGACGCAGTATCCTATTTCTGTGAAAAAGACGGACGAGTTCCGGTCAATGATCTAGTCTATGAGGACGAATGGTATCAGGACAATACATATATGCCGGTATATGAAGAAATGATGAGTTCAAAGGATGTAAAATTTCTTGCCAGACCATTATGGCTACCTGAATGGAATGAATTTTTGACAAAGGTACAGGAGCCAGGACTGCAGGCTGTCCTGCTCAAAGAAAAGACGGCTGAAGAAGTACTGCAGGAATGGGCAGAATACTTGACAGCTGCCCAGAAAGGATATCTGGAATCAACCAAATAACAGCAAAGGAAATATAAGACAAGGGTCTGCACTAGGAAGGGCAGACCCTGTTTTGGAAGAGAAAGAAAATGACAGAAAAAGAATTTTTAGAGCCCCCTTCAAGGTACAAGGGTACCCCTTTTTGGGCATGGAACGCAAAGATTGAGAAAGAGATTTTAAAAGAACAGATCGATTGCTTTAAAGAGATGGGGATGGGCGGTTTTTGTATTCACAGCAGGATTGGGCTCGACACAGAGTATCTGGGAAGAGAGTTCATGGAATTGGTCAAATTCTGTAATACATACGGGAAGAAACAGAATCTTAGTACATGGCTGTATGATGAGGATAAATGGCCGTCAGGATACGGCGCGGGAAGGGTGACGGATAAAGAAATATACCGCAGCAGATATCTCCTATTTTCGGATAAAGAATATCCTGACGGAGCATTTATAAGAGGAAAGACGCCTCCGACGAGACTGGTATTAAGCGGAAAGATACAGAAACTGGCAGAGTATATCGTAAAGGAAGAAAATGGAATTCTAAAGGAGTATCGTTTTTTGAAGAAGGGAAGCGATCAAGTTGCAGAGCCGGAAAAGTGCAGTGAAGGCGGGAAAATCTGGCATGCGTATCTTGTCATTTCGGGAGATTCTTCTTGGTTTGATAAACAGACATATCTGGATACGCTAAATCCAAAAGCAGCAGAGGAGTTTCTGCGTGTTACACATGAAGTATATGCAGACTCTTTAGAAGAAGAATTTTCAAAGAGTATACCCATGATCTTTACGGATGAACCGCAGTTTATCTTAAAAGAATCTCTTTCCGAAAACAGAGGTATTACAGAGGCGGGAATTCCATATACGGATGATTTTGAGGAAACATTTCGGAAACGGGAAGGGATTTCCTTTCTTGCAAATCTGCCAAAGTTATTTTGGGAACCGGAAGATGGAAAAGATTACAGTTTTCGCTGGAAGTACCATGAGCATATAGCATACCGGTTTTGCGCAGGGTATATGGATACAGTCAGCAGATGGTGTGCCCGTCATCACATTGCGCTTACAGGCCATGTGATGAACGAACCGTCTTTGGAAGAACAAACTAGGGCTGTGGGCGAGGTGATGAGGACGTATGAGAGTTTTCAGGTACCGGGTATAGACATGCTGGCGTGGAGGACGGAGTATACCACAGCAAAACAGGCGCAAAGCGAGGCAAATCAAAAAGGGTTGTCTGGAATCACAAGTGAACTTTATGGGGTGACAAACTGGAATTTTGATTTCCGTGGTTATAAAGCAATAGGAGACTGGCAGGCTGCATTAGGAGTTGTCAACAGAGTACATCATCTGACGTGGTATTCGATGGGCGGGGAAGCGAAAAGAGATTATCCTCCCTCGATCGGAGGCCAGGTTCCCTGGCATAAAGAATATCATTGGATAGAGGACTATTTTGCCAGGATACGGCTTGTATTAGAACAGGGGAAACCAAAGGTGCGTATCGGGGTCATTCATCCGGTAGAGAGCTGCTGGATGTGGTTCGGAAACGAAAAACTTACAAAGAATAGGCGAAGAGAGCTGGAAATAAAGTTTCAGGAACTGATTCGCTGGCTGCTGTTTGGAAAATTAGATTTTGATTATATTGCGGAGTCTGTTCTGCCTGGTCAATATACAGAAACAGAGAGCCAATTCTGTGTAGGCGCTATGCGGTATGATGTGGTGATCGTAGCAGGAATGGATACGATACGCAGTTCTACTCTGGATAGGTTGGAATGGTTCACAGCGCATGGAGGAGAGGTTTTGTTTATGGGCAGAACGCCTAAGTATGTAGATGCGGTCAGAAATAACAGAGCTGGAGATCTTGCTTCTCGGTGCAGGCGTATTGCGTGGGAGCAGTCTGCCTTATATGAGGCATTGGAACCATACAGAGAAATAGAGCTCCTTCATAGTGATGGAAGCCGGGAGGAAGAACTGCTCTGTCGGATGTGCGAGGGAACAGGGAAAAGATATGTATTTCTGGCGCCTGGGAAGCCAAAAGAAAACTATGGACTTCCGAGAAAAGAAAGATTGACAGTGCAGATAAAAGGCGATTGGGATATACAGGTATGTGATGCAAAATCGGGAGAACAATTTTTAGAAAAAGGTGAAAAAATCATACGAAACGATGCGGCAGACAGATGGGAAAAAAACGAAGTCTGGACATCTTATGTGTGGGAACGTTTTGAACAGGACAGCCTGCTGTTGGAACTGACAGAACAGGAAACAGGAGAAAGACAAAACTCTGTAAATGGGACAAGAGACAAAAAATCTGCCCCTAATGAACGCAGAGAGATTTATCGCAGTCTATTGCCGGAGCCGAAAACCTGCTTTTTGGAAGAGGATAATGTGCTTCTTTTAGATAAAGCAAGGTATCGTCTGGATGACGGAGCATGGGAGAACGAGGAAGAACTTTTGAAAGTGGATGACAGACTTAGAAGAAGACTGGGATATCCACTGCGAACAGAGAGTCAGCCGCAGCCATGGTTGTTGGAGAAGAAAAACTGCACACACAGGGTAACATTTCGTTTTGCAATAGAATCCGATATAGATTGTGAAGTGAAACTTGCGGCGGAAGGGACTGTAAAGAAATTGGCCTTAAACGGAAGAGAGGCATCTGTGCAGCCTGAAGGTTGGTATGTAGACAGATGTCTGCAAATATACCGAGCAGGAAATATAGTGCGGGGAGATAATGAACTGGAGCTGGAAGTAGAGTATGGGGAAAAAGAGAATCTGGAATGGTGTTATCTGTTAGGAGCATTTTCTGTTGTTCTTGCAGGGGCAAAGACACGGATCATCCCTATAAACAAAGAACTGCGATATGGAGATTACAGTATGCAGGGCTTCCCATTTTACGGAGGAAATATGTATCTTGAGACAGAAATAACGATTCCGGACGGCGACGTAGAGATCGAGATACCGCATTATAGAGCTCCGCTTTTGAAAGTCTCTATGGATGGCAGAGAAGAAATTGTCGTGGAAGCGCCGTACCGTGCTGTATTTAAAGATGTGGAGGCGGGCAGACACAAGGTGCGTATCTGCTGTTATGGTAATCGCTACAATACGTTTGGACAACTTCACAATTGTGATCCAGGGGAAGTTTATTTTGGGCCGAAGACGTGGCGGACAGCAGGAAATGCGTGGTGTCCACAGTATAACATAAAACAGGCGGGAGTCTTGACAACACCTACTGTGTATATATACACTCAGAAGGAAGAAAATGAGGAAAAGGGGAAATAGGAGTGGGAAAATTCCGGGAAAAATGTACGGTAAAATTTATGAACCAGTCATTGCAGGTAAAACTGGTCTCTTTGCTGATCGTCCTGATCGTTGTTCTGGAAGCGGTCAGTCTTATGTTGTTCGGAAGAGTGATGTCTGACAATTATGAAAAGCAGATAGCGGATTCTAAGGCAGAGACATTGTTGCAGATTACTGCAAACATGGATGGCAGTCTGTATGATGTTGTAGAAGAAATGATCTTTATCAAAGAGAGTCTTAAGTCGGCGGATGGCGGCAAAGAAGTCAGGGATCCTGATACCCGGTATTTGAATAATGATATTGTATACAGAGGATATTTCAATGAAATGATCTCCAGAGGAAATAATTATGAATTAGTCGATTCGATGATAGTGCTTACAGAAGAAAAATCGCATTTCTTTTCGGTAAACGCGGCGAAAAATATAGACAGTAAAGATATATTGGATACGGTATGGCATGATTTTGAACCGCACCGACCATGTACGTGGACCGGTATCCTCGACGGCACCTATTACAGTTCAAATTACAGAAAAGAGATCATCAGTATTTTGATGCCGGTAAATGGAACGGGAATGGACAGATCTCTGCTGATCGTCAATCTGTCTGCAGAACAGGTGAGGCAGTATATGGAACGACTGGGAAGTGGCAGTGAGAGGCTCCTTCTCGACTTGGGGCAGGGAACTGTCCGTGCGGGGAAAGAGATGGATAAATGGGCAGAGCATGAGGCGGCAGAGCAGCTGTTAAAAGATAAAGATGGAATCAGTGAAGGGCGAAAGTACGTGGTATTAAAGGAAGAACTGAGGGCGAATGACTGGAAGTTATACATGATATGCCCTAAAGAAGAAATGCAGGTAGGAGTATTTACCATATCGACTTCATTATTGCTGCTGATTCTGGCAGCAGGGTGTGTGATTGTTATCATTGGGTATTTTATTGTTTCCTCCATTACGAAACCGTTAAATAAGATGACTTCCATCATCGTAAGAAACGGAGAGAATCCGCAGTTTCCGGAACGTTTTCCGGTGCGCTACCAGGATGAAGTAGGTGTGATGGCAAAAGCCTATAATCATATGATGGATAAGATACAAGGTCTGATGGAAAACATTGCCGAAGAACAGCAGCAGAACAAGAGAAATTATCTAAAACTTCTGCAATTGCAGATCAAGCCGCATTTTCTGTATAATTCTCTGGAGGCAACCAGATTTCTTGTAGAAATGCAGGACAAAAACGCTGTAGAAATGATAGACGCTATCGGAAGGTTCTATAAATTAAGTCTGAGCGGAGTGGAGGATATTGTCAGTCTTGCGGAAGAAAAAGAACATTTGTCCTGTTATATGAAGATATTGAAATTGCGCTATAGTTCTAAATATGATTATGAGATCGACATTCCGGAAGAATTGGAAAAATATGAAATTGTAAAATTTTCTCTGCAGCCGCTCGTAGAAAATGCCATATATCATGGCGTGAAAATGTCGAGGGAGAAAGGATTTATACGAATCTTTGCCAGAGAAGAGAATGGAAAAATACAGATACACATATGGGATAACGGTGCTGGTATAAAGAAAGAGAAACTAAGAGAAATCCAAGAAGAATTGAAACGGTGTGACGGCAGTACGAAGCGTGAGCATATTGGTATTATAAATGTAGATCAGAGGATACGTATGTTTTTCGCAGAAGGCGGCGTTTCGATCGACAGCGAAGAAGGTGTATTCACGGATGTGACAGTGCGTATTCCTGCCAAGAAGTACAGTGGGGAGGGCAAGCATGTATAAATTGTTGATAGCAGATGATGACGAGATCATCTGTCAGGGGCTTTCGAGATGTATTCCCTGGAGAGAACATAATATAGAAATTGTCTCAGCAGTGTGCGACGGTGAGACAGCACTTAAATGTGTCAAAGAATATCATCCGGATATTGCGCTGGTGGACATTAATATGCCGTTTATGGATGGGATGGAGTTTAGCGCAGAAGCAAAAAAGATATTTCCGGAATTAAAGATCATACTGATAACCGCATATAGAGAATTTGAATATGCGAAAAGGGCGATCGAACTGCAAGTGTCTGATTATGTGACAAAGCCATTTTCAAACGAACATGTATTAGAGACAGTGTGTCGGGTGATCCAAAAAATAGAAGATGAAAAAAGGATAAAAGGCGAGATACAAAAAAATATCAAAGTTATAGAGGAAAAATATATAGCAGAAGCCGCGGCAGGAAAGATCACCGATAGGAACAGAACGGAGATAGAACGCTTGTTTCCGCCCCAAAATCAATATTCGGCGGCAGTTTTGGATATTGGAACGCTGCTGGAGGGGGAAGAGTCAGAAGAGGCAGTGAAAGAGAAAAGAGAGGCAATCGACAGGGCGGTGGAAAAAATAAGAGAAATGGTAAAAATAGAGACAAAGATAAAAATCTGCCGCTGTCAGAATCAGATGATCTTCTTGTTTACAGAGCCGGGGGTAAATGGCGATATAAAAATACAAGTCTTTTTGAAAAAATGTATGGAACAGCTGTCGGAGGAAGGGGCTTTATTTTTGACGGCCGCTATTGGCAGATGTTATACAGGCAATCAGCAGATCAGCAGATCCGTGGCAGAGGCGCAGAAAGTTTTAAAGTATCGGTATTATTTTGAACAATATAGTGTGTTGTATGTAGAAGATGTAGAAAAATTGACAGTAGAAGAACAGATTAATTTTCAGGAATATATAGAGAATGCCTGTGCGGGTATTCGGGAAGGAGAACCGGAAAAAGTAAAAAACGCGGTCAAAAGTTTTTTTGAAAGAATGCAGAAACAGCCGGATATGCGTATTTGCGCAGCAGCCTTGATGGTGATGGAATTTTTGCTTTTGTCGTACAGAGAGACACAGGACGGAGAATTACAAGAGAAATTTGTAAAAGAATCTACAAGTTTTTATCCTCGCATGCTGCAGGAAAAAAATATAGATGGACTCAGGAGCATCACGGGAAAATATTTCGCAGATCTGATCCAGTATCTGGAAGAAAAGAAAAGGAGCCAGCCGGAGAAAATGCTGCAAAGAGCAGTCACATATATGGAAGCGCATTATGACGACCCGGAACTGTCCTTAAATGAAGTGGCAGATTTTGTACATATCAGTGCGAGTTATCTGTGCACGCTATTTAAGCAATACAGTGAATACAGCTATATCAGTTGCCTGAATCATATCCGCATGGAGCAGGCAAAGCAGATTTTAAAAGATAGGAAACACAAGACATATGAAGTAGCGTTCTTGGTAGGATATAATTCGTCACAATATTTCAGCAGTTCTTTTAAAAAGTATACCGGTATGACGCCGGGAGAATATAGGGCAAAAAAAGGCATTAAGTAAAATATTTGATATATTACTGACATTGGGGGCTGTCGCTTTAACGATTAAAAAATCGTGAAGCGGCAGTTCCTATTTGTATAATATGCACAAATATTGTTAAAAAAATAACGTTAAAATATCTACAAATAGCATATTGACAATTATTTAACAACTATGTATACTGAGACTTGTGGTTAGGAAAAGTTTATTATTTTCAATTATAGGAGGAGTTTGGAAATGGCGAAGAAAGAGAAAGCAGTAATGCCGGAGGTTGTCGACAGTGTAGAGACGCTGGAAGCCAAAATGAAAGCAATGCGTGAAGCACAGAAAATTTTTGCTACGTTTTCACAGGAACAGGTGGATAAGATTTTCTACGAGGCGGCTATGGCTGCAAACAAGCAGAGAATACCGCTTGCGAAGATGGCTGTGGAAGAGACACAGAGAGGAATCATAGAAGATAAAGTGATCAAAAATCACTATGCGGCAGAGTATATTTATAATGCATATAAAAATACAAAGACATGCGGCGTCATCGAAGAAGACGCGGCGTATGGAATTAAAAAAGTCGCTGAGCCGATCGGACTGGTAGCTGCTGTCATTCCTACGACAAACCCGACTTCTACAGCGATCTTTAAGACATTGATCTGCTTAAAGACGAGAAATGCGATCATTATCAGTCCCCATCCATCAGCAAAGGCTTGTACGATCGCAGCTGCTAAAGTAGTTCTGGATGCAGCGGTAAAAGCTGGAGCACCGGAAGGTATTATTGGCTGGATTGACGCACCGTCCTTGGAATTGACGAATATGGTCATGAAAGAATCCGACATTATTCTTGCCACAGGCGGACCGGGAATGGTAAAAGCTGCTTATTCTTCTGGAAAACCAGCTCTTGGTGTAGGCGCAGGAAACACACCGGTTATCATTGATGATACAGCAGATGTGAGAATGGCTGTAAACTCTATCATTCATTCTAAGACATTTGACAATGGTATGATCTGTGCATCTGAGCAGTCCGTAACTGTGTTGGACAGTGTATATGAGGAAGTTAAGAAAGAATTTGCATATCGTGGCTGTTATTTCCTGAAAAAAGGCGCTGAACTTGATAAAGTCCGCAAGACGATCATCATCAACGGTGCTTTGAACAGTAAGATCCCGGGAAAATCTGCGTATGAGATCGCTAAAATGGCTGGCGTGGATGTTCCGGAGAATACGAAGATCCTGATCGGTGAAGTAGAGTCTGTGGATATTTCAGAAGAATTCGCGCATGAAAAATTATCTCCTGTACTTGGTATGTATAGAGCAAAGAGCTTTGACGAGGCTCTTGAAAAGGCGGCACAGTTAGTAGCTGACGGCGGATACGGACATACAGCTTCTCTGTATGTACATCCGGCAGAGAAAGAAAAAATCGCAAAACATGCGGCGGCAATGAAGACATGCCGTGTACTGATCAACACACCGTCTTCCCACGGTGGTATCGGTGATCTGTATAACTTCAAACTGACTCCATCTCTGACGCTTGGATGTGGTTCATGGGGAGGAAACTCCGTATCTGAAAACGTAGGAGTAAAACATCTGCTGAACGTAAAGACGGTTGCTGAGAGGAGAGAGAATATGCTGTGGTTTAGAACACCGGAAAAAGTATACTTTAAGAAAGGCTGTATGCCGGTTGCGTTAGATGAACTTGGAACAGTTATGCACAAGAAAAAAGCTTTCATCGTAACAGACTCTTTCTTGTATAAAAACGGGTATGTAGCTCCGATCGAGGCAAAATTGGATGAAATGGGAATCCAGCATACATGCTTCTTTGAAGTGGCTCCGGATCCGACTCTGCAGTGCGCGCAAAAAGGCGTGGACCAGATGAGACAGTTTGAACCGGATACGATCATCGCTCTGGGCGGAGGTTCTGCAATGGATGCCGCAAAGATCATGTGGATCATGTATGAGCATCCGGAAGCAAATTTCGAAGACATGGCAATGGACTTCATGGATATCAGAAAGAGAGTATTTACCTTCCCTAAGATGGGCGAAAAGGCATACTTTGTAGCAATTCCGACATCTTCAGGAACTGGTTCGGAAGTAACGCCGTTTGCGATCATCACGGATGCGGATACAGGTGTAAAATGGCCGATCGCAGACTATGCGCTGCTCCCGAATATGGCGATCGTGGATGTAGACAACATGATGACACAGCCGAAGGGACTGACAAGCGCTTCCGGTATCGATGTTATGACCCATGCGATCGAGGCATATGTATCGATCATGGCGACAGATTATACGGATGGTCTTGCCATGAAGGCAGTGAAGATGGTATTTGACAATCTTCCGTCTGCCTATGAAAACGGCGCAAATGATCCAAAGGCACGTGAAGAAATGGCAAATGCGTCCTGTATGGCAGGTATGGCTTTTGCTAACGCCTTCCTGGGCGTAAACCACTCCATGGCCCACAAGCTTGGCGCGTTCCATCATCTTCCGCATGGTGTGGCAAACGCAGTCCTTCTGACAGAAGTTATGAGATATAATGCGGCGGAAGTACCGACAAAGATGGGAACATTCTCACAGTACCAGTATCCGCACGCACTTGCAAGATATGCAGAACTGGGACGTTTCGCGGGTTGTACAGGAAAAGATGACAAAGAAGTATTTGAAAACTTCCTTGCAAAACTGGAAGATCTGAAAGAGAAGATCGGTATCAAGAAGACAATTAAAGATTATGGTATTGATGAGAAATATTTCCTGGATACATTGGATGAGATGTGCGAACAGGCATTTAATGACCAGTGTACAGGAGCTAACCCAAGATATCCATTGATGAAAGAAATCAAGGAAATTTATTTGAAATGCTATTATGGCAAATAATTAACAATCTTTTCGCGCGGAAAAAGTTAGTTAAAAATTGCACAAAATTAACTCCCGGGGCTTACATTGCTCCGGGAGTTGTTGTATAATAAGGACAATTTAAAAATGGATAGGAAAGCGGACATAGGATGTGCACTATCCAATAAAGGAGGATGTGTCGTATGAAATTAGAAAACAAAGAACTGATCGTACAGCGCCCGTATAAGGAAGTATATAAATGCGATGATATGATCGTAAAGGTTTTTAAGGAATCTCATCCCAAAGCAGACGTATTTAATGAAGCCTTGATTACTGCCAGGATAGAAGAGACAGGGCTGGATATACCGAAAGTAAAAGAGGTATTTCAGGTAGACAAAAAGTGGGCCATAGCGATCGAGTATAAGGATGGAAAGACTTTAGAAGAGATGATGGAGTCTGACAAGAAAAATCTGGATAAGTACATGAGTGATTTTGTGGATCTGCAGTTGGAGATCCATGCAAAGACGTCGCCTTTGTTAAAGGGAATGAAGGATAAGCTGGTACGCCAGATTAATAGCCTGAAGGAATTGGATGCCACGAACCGCTATGAACTTCTGACACGTCTTGAGAGTATGCCAAAGCATAATAAAGTGTGCCATGGAGATTTCAATCCGAGTAACGTGATCGTAGGGAAAAATGGGAAGATGACTGTAGTTGACTGGGCGCATGCGACACAGGGGAATGCCAGCGCAGACGCGGCGATGACCTATCTTTTGTTCGCGTTAAAAGACCAGGAGACGGCCGATCTGTATATGAAACTGTTCTGCCAGAAGAGCGATACGCCAAGGCAGTACGTACAGCAGTGGCTTCCGATCGTGGCGGCGGCACAGCT
Organism: Mediterraneibacter sp. ICN-202921; assembly: GCF_037890075.1. Classification (NCBI taxonomy): domain Bacteria; kingdom Bacillati; phylum Bacillota; class Clostridia; order Lachnospirales; family Lachnospiraceae; genus Mediterraneibacter; species Mediterraneibacter sp. ICN-202921. The sequence goes on from NZ_JBBKBE010000002.1 coordinate 225,110, forward strand.
TACGAAAAACAATGAACTGGAGAAAGAATTTTTGATGAAGTGGATAGACATCATTGATTATCAATAGGAAACAGCATGAGGATTAAAGAAATAGCAGAACTGGCGAAGGTGTCTCCGGCAACTGTCTCAAATGTTTTGAATAATCGAAAAAATGTCGGCGAGGAAACACGAAGACGTATACTTAAAATTTGTGAAGAAAACGGATACAGCCAGCAGAGAAAAAAGAGACTGGAAAAGTACCAGAATAAAACAATACTGTTTAATTTCAGCGACTATGACAGAAAGTTTTATTTGAAGATCATACATGGCATCAGTGATTATGTATACTCGAGAGGATATGATCTGATCATAAGCACCAGTAAATCCTGTCAGCGATTTATGGAACCAAGCGTGACAAGCGGAACGATCATGCTGGATATGAAGTGCAGTGACGCCATGCTTATGCAAAAAGCAGAGACAGGGTATCCTATTGTTACATTAGATCGGATCATAGAACAGCCGAATATAAAAAGTATCGTTGTCAATAATTATGTCGCTATGAGCGAATTGGTGCAGGGGCTGGTCGACAGAGGATATACACATTTCGGATATCTGGCGGGGATCGACACGGTAGATAATCAGGAACGGTTCCGGGCATTCCAGGATGTCCTTTTTAAAAATCAGATCTGTTTTCGGCGTGAGGATTATCTGATGGGGGACTACATGGAGAAAAGCGGATATTATTCGGCAAAGCTTATGCTGCTGTCGGAAAATATACCGGAAGTACTTGTCTGTGCGAATGATAATATGGCAATCGGGGCGATCAAAGCATTTCAGCAGGAGGGGCTGTGCGTGCCGGAGGATATTGCGGTGACAGGATTCGATGGAAACGATATGGCAGATTTTATGAATCTGACAACTGTAGATATTCCAAATTACGAAAGAGGGTATCTGGCGGCACGGTTTTTATTGCAGATGATCACAGGAAATATGGATTGCGATGTATTTAAAATAGCGGCTAAAGTACACTGGCGCGGTTCTGTGGGTGAGCGAAAAAAAGAAGAACGTTTTTATTAGTGACGGAGATAAAAAGGGAAACGGTTTTGGGGCACCCTCCGTAAGGAAGGTGCCCCAAGGCTTTTGTATATTGAATTTAATTATAGTTTTGTTTAAGCGGTGTAGCCTGTTGGCTATGCCGTTTTTGCTTTGTTGCGTTCCCGTTCTTCTAAATGCTCTTGGAACGCATTTTCCATTTCTTTGGGACTGAGTTCCCGTAAAATGCCTACACCGTTGTAATAAATGTCCATCAACTGAACACGCTTTCCGTCAAGGTATCTCGGTGCGTACACGATAATCCTGTCGATAAACTCGTGTATCAGTTCGGGCGTAAGTTCTTTGAGTTCAGTAATCTTCTTTACCTTGTCAATGAATTTTTGCAGGCTCTTGGTCTTGTCCGTTTCAGTTTCGAGATAATTTTCCATTTCGGGAATACCTGCCTTTAAGCGTTGTTGTTCTTCCTCGTAAGACATTGAAAGAGTCGCATAGCGTTCATCAGATATTTTACCGACAGCGTTATCTTCATAGATTTTCTGTATCAGACTGTCTATCTCGGCAATACGCTTTTTCGCCTTGTTCAGTTCACGGCGTTTCCGTGCAAGTTCTTTCTTTTTCTCCTCGCTGTAACATTCCATTTGCTTGCGGACAAACTCTTTTTCAAAGGCTTGCACATTTAAGAGGATTCTCATCATACTTTCCAATACCGTTTCCATCACGACTTTTTCTCGGATATAATGGGCGGAACATACTTCGGAATTTTTGCGGTATGAGGAACAAAAGAAATTTGCCTGTTCACGCTTGTAGTTACCCGTTACGCTGTAATATAGTTTCTGTCCACAATCCGCACAGTAGAGCAGTCCCGAAAACGGACTGACAATTCCGCTTTTGGTCGGTCTGCGGCGATGCTGTCGAAGTTCCTGCACCAACTCAAACACCTTACGCCCGATAATAGCGGGATGGGTATTCGGGAAGATTTTTCATTCCTCCTGCGGTCTTTCAATCTTCGTTTTGTTTTTGAAAGATTTGGTCGTGCTTCGGAAATTGACCGTGTCTCCGCAGTATTCCTGCCTGGAAAGAATATCCGCAACCGTAGCGGAACACCAGTTATATGGAACGGCAGGCGGCTTACTGCAATTTCTGCCGATACTGTTCCAATACTCTGTGGGCGTCATTACCTTATCGGCTTTCAGCTTCTTGGCGATCTGCGTAGGTCCGAAACCGTCAATGCACAGGGCAAAGATTTTGCGAACAACTTTGGCGGCTTCCTCATCAATCATCCATTCCTTTTTGTTATCGGGGTTTTTCATATACCCGAAAGGTGGATTTGTTGTAAGAGGAACGCCTGACATACCCTTATTCTTAAAGACATTGCGTACCTTTTGGCTTGTGTTTTTAGCGTGCCATTCATTGAATAAGTCCTGCATCGGAACAAGGTCGCTGATACCTTTAGCGGTGTCAATATTGTCCATTATGGCGATATATCGCACGCCTAAACTGTCAAAGCCTTCTTCCAATAACTGACCGACAACCAAGCGGTTACGACCAAGACGGGAATGGTCTTTAACAATCAGCGTTCCTATCAAGCCCTTTTCCGCAAGTTCCATTATCTCCGTAAAGGCAGGTCTTGCGAAAGTTGTACCCGACCAACCGTTGTCAACGAATACACGGGGATTGGGAAAGCCATTGTCTTTTGCGTACTTCTCAAGTATGGACTGCTGATTTTTAATACTGCCCGAAGCACCTTCCTGTTCATCGTCACGGGATAGGCGGCAATACAAGGCGGTTATCTTTTCTGACTGTTTATTCATAGTTCTCCTTTCCACAGCCAGATATGATAGGATTTGTAGGTGTACCTATGATACCATATCGGCTGTAATTGTTCAACGCTTTAACGCGGTAAACTCAATCTTTTCTACTCTTTTTTCAAAATAATGCGTTCCACTTTGTCTGTGATATTCTCGCCTGCGTTTTCTTTGAAAAAAGCTCTAACTGCATAGAGCGTGCCGTCAGTCTCTTTTACAAAGTTCAGTGGTTCAAGATACATACTTTGCCGGAACCACGCTATACGCTCTTCTTTGGTAAGAGTGGCAAGATAGTCGGTTATCTCATCGAGCAGCGTGTAAATTTCGCCTGTTCGTTCTATAGTGTTGCCCTGATTATTTACATACATCATCGTTCATAGCACTCCTTTTTCTGTGATTTTTTATGCTGTTCTTCCTCTCTTGCCCTGTATTCGTTGGCATAGAGCAGGTCGGTTTTCTTTTGAATTTTGACTGACCGTTCTTCAATCCCTTTGTTCAGTTTCAGTTGCTTTCGCAGTTCCGTTATCCTTTCAGTAACGCCTGATTTTTCTTCTCGCAGAGTTTCTTTTTCGGCTGGTGAGGTTCTGCGGATTTTGTTTTGCAGCTTGGTGCGGTAGGCAATCAGCTTATCCATTTCGCCCTGCAATTTATCTCTATCTGCATACAAATCGTCAAAGGTTTCAATGCTGTATTTGCTCATATACCGCACCTGTTCGGAAAAGACTTCGAGTTTTTTCAAATCTTCTTTGAGGTATGGGCTTGTCGGTTTGTATTCCGTATTTTTCGGAAGAACGCCTAACAGATAGCAGTAGTGGAGATACAGTTTGTAGATATGACTTGTTTTGTGAAAAGGATGAAACCAATCCCGTAAATCTTGAGGCATTTGCGGCGGATAGTTGATGGTTGCCCTGCGGTTTCCAAAGGAAGCATATGCACCCATTGTCCTTTGAATATTGTCGGGTGTCCATCTTTTGTCCAGTGTTTCAAGCCTTGTGAAATGCTCATACTGTGGCAATCGTATTTTCCAATGCTTTCCCGTAAAGTCGGTAATATATCCTTTTCGCCGCAGATATTCCTCCATATAATAGGGGCGGCGGCTGAAATTGATTGCCTCTTTCACATCTTCACGATAGACATTGTACCTTGTGGGCTTGCCGCTTTTTTCATCAAGCCATACTTGTCTTGACGGTGCTTTACGGGGGTTTTCTATGACCGATAATCCATGTTCCATACATATTCTGTCGGAAACATCACGGAGTTTTCTCTGCTCTGTTTTGGAATAGTTGTATTTCTTCCCGTCAAGAAAGGAAACAGAATTAAAGCAGAAATGGTTGTGAAGATGGTCTTTATCAAGGTGGGTGGTAACGATAATCTGATACTTATCTCCCCACATTTCTGCTGCGGTCTGCAATCCGATTTGGTGCGCCTGTTCGGGCGAGACCTCGTTCGGCTTGAAACTTTGATACCCGTGCCAAGCGATATATCCATTTTCTTTGCCGTACTGCTTTTTCGTTAAAATCATCTGCTGTAATGCAATCTCTTTCAGACAGTTGATAGCCGAAACATACTCGCCCTGATGGGTGGATTCGGGGCGGCTGACATAGGAAAATATATCCCACAACGGCTGTAAATTCGGATTGTCTGCTCTTGTCTTTTCGGGATTTTCCACATAGGCAATGAGGTCTTTCAGTCTGCCCTCAATATGCCATAAACTCGTTGTTGCTATTATGTCGTCTCCTGTAAATCGAGGATCAGGCATTCAATTTCCTTGCAGATTTCTAAAGCAGAATGTTCATACTTAGCACATTTCTGAAAGCTGTTATGGACAGAGTAAAGGGTATTCAATAGTTCCCAAAACTCTTTTGCAGGTTTCGCCTTCGGCATTTTTCCTTTGCAAAGCTGACGGATAAACTCCGATTGGGACAGTCCACACGCTGCCGCACAGCGTTTCAATTCTTCATTTTCTTCTTCGGTTAAGCGTACTTTGATACGCACTTTTTTATTGTTTTCTTTGTTCAAAATTATCATCTCCGTTCTTGCGTTTTATCTTTTTTAGGGGTATTCCCCTGAAATTAGTCCACACGCCTTTAGGCTGTGGATTGGGATTGTGGGGGTCACAATCCGATGCTCGCTACACTTATGGACATCGTCTTTCTCTTTGCCGTTCTCCCTGAATGTCGTTCCTGCCCCTGTTTTTCAGCAGCGTTGTTTCGCTCTCGTCGTCACAAACTTTGTATCGCTCATTTTCGTGCAGGCACGAAAACTCACTCCCGCCGTTGCTCCTCCTCTCCCCAAAAAGTCTAATGACTTTTCGGGATCCCCGACGGTCTTGGCAAAATCATATCCCATTCAGACGGTCATTCAGTTGTTAATCGGCAAAGCAAAAAGCCGATACACAGAGACATCAAAAATCGACGGGAGCGTTGCTCTCGCTTCAAAATGATGTTCTATGTCCCGGCTTTGTAATTCAAAGACGGGACTGTTTGTTCATCCGTTCACTCGCTGACAGTACCAAAAAGCATAGAGTGCAGACGGCGGTATTTTCTCTTAGCATACCGCAGGCGTTGGGCGGCTTACACCGCATTCTCAATCGAAACATCTTGTATTTAGTTGTAGTCCTCTTTCATGAGGGATTTCGTTATACCAAAACCCTCGCCGAAAATCAAGTTTTTGGTGAGGTTCTGTATAGTTTTTGCAAAAGCGGGGTATACTATTTTGTTATACTAACTGTCGAACGCCCTATTATCGGCAAATATATGTTAAAATAATTTTGAATCACATTGTAATTATTCCGATATTGTGATATACTAAATTTATATAAGTAGCCCTCAAATCAGGAGGTATGAAAGATGGAATATTTAACAGTTACACAGGCGGCGGAAAAATGGGGTATCTCTACCCGTCGTGTTCGTTTGCTTTGTGCCAATGGTGAAATTGACGGAGTTATTCGCAAAGGAAAATTATATATGATACCTGCAGAAACAGAAAAACCGTTGGATAAACGAAAATTGCCTAACAAAAGAAAACGCGGCAGATTTGCAGATATACTAACTGAAATTGATATTAAAAAAGTTAAACTTGACGATATGCGTCCGCTTACTGCAGGTGAAACACAGCGTTTGCGTGATGAATTTATGGTTGACTTCACCTATAATTCAAACGCTATTGAAGGCAACACGCTTACTTTGAAAGAGACCGCTATGGTGCTTGAAGGAATGACCATAGACCGTAAACCCTTGAAAGATCATCTTGAAGCTGTCGGGCACCGTGACGCATTCCTTTATATTGAAGATATTGCACAAAATAAGGCAAGATTGAGAGATACGGAAATCAAGGCGATTCATTCATTAGTACTAATGAATAGACCTGAAGATAAAGGAGTTTACCGCCGTATTCCTGTCACAATTGCAGGTGCATATACCGAACCGGTACAACCATTTCTCATTGAGCCGAAATTGACGGAGTTACTTGCCGAAAATGAAGAGCGTAAAAAGACAATGCATCCGATTGAACGCATTGCCCGTTTTCATCTCGAATTTGAAGGAATACACCCTTTTATAGACGGTAACGGCAGAACAGGTCGATTGATTTTAAATCTTGAGCTTATCCGTAACGGCTATCCCGCAATCAATGTGAAGTTTACTGACCGTAAACGCTATTATGATGCTTTTGATGCATTTTATCGTGACGGCAAAGCAGACGATATGGTGTTACTTGTTGCAGAGTATGTAAACGAACGCCTTGACCGATATTTAGAAATTGTGAAAGAGTAAAAGCATTAGGAGAAACAAAATGAGTACAAATATATCAAAACAAAAGCGTGAGGACTTGCTGAATAAAATAAAAGAAATCCGAACCTTTATTTCTGCTGCACCGCAGGATGAGAATACTGGTAACCTGCTTTCTTATCTTTCTGATTTAGAGAAAGATGTAAACGGCAAGAAATATGGACTTGTATTCGAGGAACACCGTGAGGAAATTGACGAGGTGCTTGATACCCATACCCCGGTACTTACCGAAGAAAAAGAACTGTTCATTGACAACGGCGGAAAAATGAATTTTCTCATCGAGGGGGACAACCTTGCTTCTCTTAAATTGCTCGAAAAAACACATAAAGGAAAAATTGACCTCATATACATAGATCCACCGTATAATACAGGAAACAAAGACTTCATATATGATGATGCATATATTGACAATAATGATTGTTATCGCCATAGTAAATGGATTAGTTTTTTAATTCAACGCTTAAAAATTGCACGCAATCTTCTTACTCAGAATGGCGTGATTTTTATGAGCATTGATGATAACGAACAGGCTGAGCTTCGTATGATTGCTGACTATATTTTTGGTGAACATAATTTTATATCAGAAATGATATGGCAAAAGAAAAAAGGTGGTAGCAATGATTCTCGACATGTTGCTACTGAACATGAATATATTCTTATGTATTCAAAAAACAAAGAGTTACTTAATAATATTTTTATTGCTTATGGCGAAGAATATGTTGCTCGTTATAAGGAGAAAGATGAAAAAGGAAGGTTCTTTTGGGATACTTTCAAAAGAAAATCAGGTAAACAGTATTATGCAATTACTTGTCCAGATGGTACAGTCCTTGAAAAAGATGAAAATGGAGAACCTATTTCATGGTTGCGTTCAGAAAAACGTTTTCTTTCAGATTTAGCAGAGGGAGAAGCAAGAATTATAAAAGTCAAAGGAAAATGGACAGTACATTTTAAGCAAAGACAACCTGAAGGATACAAACCTCGTTCTATTATAACTGAATACGGAACGACTTCAGATGGTGCTGCAGAATTAAAGGAATTATTTAATTCTACTAATATCTTCAGTAATCCAAAGCCAGTAAAACTGATTGAATATTTAATTAAATTTATTCAAAATAAAAATATTTCAATCCTTGATTTTTTTGCAGGTAGCGGAACAACTGGACATGCAGTTATGAAATTGAATGCAGAAGATGGCGGCAATCGCAAATTCATTCTTTGCACCAACAATGAAAATAATATCTGCCGTGATGTTACATATGAGAGAATTAAACGTGTTATCGATAAGGAAAATTATTCTGCGAGCCTGAAATATTACAAGGTAGAATATGTGCCGATTTCAGAGCGTATGTACTACGAATATGCGGACGAGTTATTAAGGCATATCCGTGAACTTGTAGAACTTGAAAACGGCGTAAATTTCATCGGCAACGCCGAAATTGCTATCGTGCTAACCGAAGAAGAACTTGATGATTTTATGACAAATATCGAAGCCTACGACAAGTGCCACAAACTGTATATGGGGCACGATTTGCTGCCCGATGAGGAACAGGAACAGTCCCTTGCTGACCACGGTATCGAAATCAATATCATTCCCGACTACTATTATCGGGATTTACAGGAGGTGTAAGCGGTGCAACTGAAAAACTTTCAATTATCGGCTGTAAAATCGCTTTTTGAGGCGATGGAAAAGCCTGCCCGTGACATTATTCTAAAAAGCCCTACGGGCAGCGGAAAGACAATTATTCTTACATATTTTATGCACCAGTATGTGCAATCCTACTGTCATACCGTGTTTGTATGGCTCACCCCCGGCAAGGGCAATTTGGAGGAGCAGAGCAAGGAAAAGATGGATAAGTATATTCACTCTGCTCAGACAAAGCTGCTCTCCGATGTAATGACGGGCGGCTTTGAAGAAAACGATAACTGTTTCATCAACTGGGAAAAGCTAACGAAAAAGGGCAACAACGCCCTGAAAGACAGCGAACGCACCAACTTCTTAGAGCATATTGAACATGCTCTGAACGCCGGTTTGCATTTTGTTGTTATTGTGGACGAAAGCCATCAGAACAACACGGTGAAGGCGGATGAAATCATCCAGTATTTTCATACGGACAAAATCATTCGTTGCTCCGCTACGCCGAAAGGGATTAAAAATGCGGAAATCATAGAAATTCCTGAAGCGGATGTTATTGCCGAGGGACTTATCAAGAAAATGCTTATAATTAATGAGGATTTTCCCCAGCAGGTAGAAATGGAGAATGCAACCAGCTATCTATTAAAACAGGCTTATGCTAAGCAACGTGAAATCCGTGCGGAGTTTCTTTCCAATGGGAAGGATATTAATCCTTTGATCGTGGTGCAGATTCCAAACAAATCGGAGAAATTGCAGGACGACGTGGAACGCTGGTTTGAAACGCAGGGCGTAACCTATGAAAACGGTCAACTTGCGGTGTGGCTTTCTGATATGCACGAAAACTTGGAGGGCATCGAAAAAATCAATGCTCCCTCTGTTGCTGTTATTATCAAGCAAGCTGTTGCCACGGGATGGGACTGTCCGAGAGCCGCCATTTTGGTAAAGCTCCGTGACAATATGGATGAAACCTTTGAAATTCAGACCATCGGACGTATTCGCCGTATGCCGGAGGCACACCACTACGGCAAAGATTTGCTGGATAGCTGTTATCTCTACACTTTCGATGAAAAATTCACCGCCGGTGTTAAGTTGAGTCTCGGCAAAGGGGCGTTAGAAGCAGCTACTCTGTTCCTTAAAAATGAGTATAAAGGCATCACCCTGACCTCCGAACAGAGAACAATGGTGACAGATCACCGCAATCCTAAAAAGGCTATGCTCTCTGTAGCAAAGTATTTTGAAGAAAAATTCAAGACTGGATCGAACAAGACGGAGAACAAGGCACGCTTGCAGGCGGCGGGTTTTGAATTTAGCGCTGATATTCTGCGTCACACCCTTTCGGGTGAAACTGCAACCTTGAATTTTGCTTCGGCAGATATGAATACGGTCATCATTACCGAAAGGCTAAATACCCACGATCATGGTCATATGTACCATCAGAAGGTGGGTAAAATCGGTATGGAGATTGGAATGGAATACAGCTATATGAATACGATTATTCGTAAGTTATTTGATCGCAATTTTACATATAGCCGTAAAATCCTCGCAATGGAGCCGAGAGAAGTCTACGCATTTGTTATCAACAACGCCGATCTGCTACGCCATACGGTGCGTGAGGCGATGGCGGCGGAACTTGAACAGCTTACTCTTGATATTAACCAAGTATCAAAGGTGTCGTTCCATATTCCGCAATCCTGCCTGTTTACCTACGACGGTACAGCAAAAACACAGTTGGAAATGAAGAAAAATGTATATCAGGGCTACCTTTCCTCTGCGGAAGTCCGATCATCTTCGGAACGCAAATTCGAGAAATTATGCGAAAAGTGTAATGCCGTGGAATGGGTATATAAAAATGGTGATAAAGGCAATGAGTATTTGTCCATCGTATATGCGGATAATTCAGGCAAGCAAAAGAATTTTTATCCTGACTATATTATCAGTGTAAACGGTGAAATTTGGGTCGTGGAGACTAAGGGCGGCTTTGACCGTAGTGGCAATAGCCAAGATATTGACATTTTCACGCCGAAAAAATTCGCCGTGCTGAAAGATTATTTGGAACGCTACAGTTTAAATGGTGGCATTGTCCGCTATGATGAAAAAAGTGAAGAACTGTGCATTTGTATGGACAGCTATTCCGAGGATATTAACAGCGATAGTTGGGTTGTGCTGAGTGATATTTTAAAGTGAGGTGAAAGTCTTGAAGATAACTGACCATAGGGTGTTAACCGAGTTTACTCCTGCAAAAGTTCAATTTTTCAGAATAGATCCTGAAGATATTTCAGCAACATTATCAGATATTTTGCGTGCTCTTATGGACTTGTCTTGGCTCAGTAAATTCGATCAAGACTTTGAACAGAAAGCTTTTGCATCCCGTGCAAAGAAAACTATTGATGATATTAAAGAAAAGTTTGACAAATGCGTTGGTGACAATGTCAGCAAAGATGCTGGTGAGTATGTAGTATCTGAATTAGCCAGAGAAACTATGGTATCGAAATTGGACTATTTAGATATTCCTCTTGATGAACTTGTTGGTAAAAAGCGTTCTGGAAATCCTGGGTTTGATTTTCATTCACAGAATAAGATTACGGATACAGTTATTTTCGGTGAAGCGAAATATATTGCCACTACAACAGCGTATTCATCGGCATTGCCACAAATCGTTGATTTTATTAAAGATGGAAAAGATGTTGAAGATCTTCCTGAATTAAAACCGTTCTGTACAATGTCAGCTTTGCAAAGGGCAGCCGATGGAAGAAAGGGGTTTTCTGCTGCGTTTTCAGCAAAAACTACCAATACAGATAGAATAATCGCTAATATCACGAAGCGCCCGGACTTTCAATCATTACTTCAATATGAAGAACTCATTTTGGTGGCGGTGGACTTATGAATTCTGTTTTAGAAAAGGGCAATATCATTACCAAAATTCGAAAAGGGGAAGATCTGGAGCAGATTATAGACTATGTCAAATCTGAGATTTATCAAAATGGACCCAATAACTCGCTGGTTTTAGAAATAGTATCATATTTCAAACTGTTCCAACCAGAATTTTTCAAAAAGGACGAGCAAGAAATCATTGCCACTATGGGGCTGTTTTTCAAACAGCCCAAAATCGAAAGTCTTACAGGCTCAATCTTTGAGATGTATCACCAGCAACTCAAGGATGAATTTGGCAATGACTATACGCCAATGCAAGCAGATATTCTCAAGAAGATACGAAATTTGCAGTATTTCAGCTTTTCGGCACCAACAAGTACGGGGAAATCATTTGTATTTCGACATCTTATTTCTGAATGTTCCAATGATGTGGTTGTCATCGTCCCCTCAAGAGCACTTATTAACGAGTACTACGACCGATTGAACAATCTTGTGGATCGAAAAACTGTAAATGTCCTGACTTTTGTTGATAGGATTAATACAAAACACATTCACAGAAATATTTTCATACTGACACCTGAGCGTGCAAAAGAGCTGTTCAAAAATAAAGATTGGCTAAAAATTGATTTGATTCTGTTTGATGAAGCCCAACTCAGCGATGAGCACTCGGTGCGAGGTCTCTATTTTGATAGTATTGTGAGGCGAGCACTAAAGTATTTTCTTGATGCAAAATTTGTTTTTGCACATCCGTTTGTTGAAAATCCTGAAGCACAATTGCAGAAGAACGGCATTGAAACCATTGATACAACGGCAACATACAGCAATTATGAATTAAAAAATGTAGGACAGATTTTCTATACCCATGACACCACGAACCAAAAATTCTATCATTTCGGGAGTGATCCTGCAACGTTGGGAAAACGAAAACTGGAAGCAAACTTTGATCCCATAGAATCAGCACTAAAAAAGGGTGGTAGTGTACTGATCTATGTACCAAAGTCACACATTTATAGTAAGCAGATATATGGGCAATTTCAGAAGTATATTTCTATGTGCCAACCAATTAATGATCCTACTGCAATAAAAATGATAGATGAGCTAAAGGAGTATATTGGTGCTTCAACAACTGATAAGTCGTTTTATAACTCTGATATGCTGGAAAAATTGAGATGTGGTATTGTTGTTCATCACGGTTCAATGCCATTGACAGCCCGTTTGATATTAGAGCATTTTACACAGCAGGGCTTCTGTAAAATCTGTTTTGCTACTTCTACACTGGAACAGGGAATCAATATGCCATTCGATATGGTTTATCTTGACCGCTTCGAGGAAAGTAAGACACTGTCTGTTAAAAATCTGATTGGTAGAGCCGGTCGCTCTACCAACAAACCTGTATTTGATTTTGGTAGCGTCATTTTACGACCAAATGCAATGAGTAGATTCCGAAAAGTGTACCGCAAGAAAAATACTCTTTCGTCAAAATCTCGATTAGATACAACAGACGATAAAATTGATGAGAAATATGAGGAGTACAAAGAAGCAATCAAAACAGGGGAATTTTCTGACGAGTATAATCTTACAAATAAAGATCTTGAGAAATTAAAGTCAGATAGCGTTACTACGGTAGTCCCTACATTGTTAGATATGATGTTTACTGATGCAGGGTTTGTGTTGCCTAATGCAGTAGCAAAAGAGGTCTATGAGGACTTTCAGTGCTTATACAAGCAGTACTTAGGTCGAGAACTAACCGCAGCAGAAAAATTCGTTTTTGATTCCGCCATCAAAATAATGATCTGGAAAGTGCACGGCAAAACATTTAGTAAGATTTGTCAAGAGAGATATGCTTATGTTTCCAATGTTACCCAACGGCGATTATTGTCACAAGCAGGTCAACAAGATCGTGCTGATAGCCTGACAGTTCGATATATTGCAGGTTATAGTGATATTCCTGATAAAGAATTGCGTACTTTTCCCTTATTCCCTGCTGCAACAAAAGGTAAAGATGTCGATTACGACCGTATTGTTTATGATACATATGATTTTCTTGATAAACTTATAGGGTTTAAGCTGAGCGATTTGTTCTATGCGATTTTCCATCAGTATTATCTTGCATATCAAGACGATCGTGCTGAAAGATTAGCAAAGTATATTAAATATGGAACGGAAGACTCAACTGAAATATGGATGTTACGATATGGATTTTCTTTCGAAGAAATCGAATGGTTGAAGCCTTGTGTTAAAAGCATTGATCAAACGGAAATTAAATTTAACGAAAAAATTGAAAATCTCAGCGATGCTCAGAAAAGTAGTATTTCAAAATTTATTTTTTAAAATTATATAAGTTTTGAGAACTTATCACAACGGCGGCAGGAAGAAATTCCTGCCGCCGTTCTAAGTTAGTTGTAAATTATATCGTGATTCACGATTTCTGTTGCTCTGCTTTGGATGTTATTCATTCGTGCAATCCACTCCATTTGATTATTCGCTTTTAGCTGCTCGGTCACACCCTCTCGTTCTGCCATCTGCTCTATCAACCGGGAAAATATTTCCTTCGCTTGTTTATCAATGTCGGAAAGGTAGGTGTTCAGCCTGCCGCTTGTGAGCAGATTAAGATATGTAATCCTGCGATACTCTTTCAGATACCGCAAATGCCTCTGTCCCCATAACCCTATAGGCTGTCCTTTTTCGGCGGGTAAGGCAAGGTCGGGCAAATAATAATCGCCTTGCAAGCTATAACTGATACCTGTTTTTTCATCAATGTAATGCTGTTTCATTTCTGTGATCCTCCGATATGATTGATTTTCCTACCATCCAATCATTCTGACTGATTACAAAAGCCAAAGGGAGACAACTTCCTTACGAAGTATCTCCCTTATGCTGTTTCCTTTTTTAGTTAAAATTTAAAAATAAAAGATAAAAATACGTAAAAATTTACTTATAAATAGTAAATTTTACTTAAAATATACGACGAAGTGTACAAATTGCATGATTTGTAATTGTTATAAATGTGGAAAATGCATAATAAATATTGACTTAAAGCGTATATGATTGTAATATATACACAAAAGAATAGGCGGTGTAATCAAGGAGGTAAAAATGAAAAAGAGTAAAATTTTATCTGTTTTATTGGCGGCATCTTTAGGAACATCTTTGTTAGTGACGGGATGTGGAGGAACATCAAAAGACGAGGGAAAATCAGATGACGGAAAAGGAGCAAAAAAGATCACGATCTTCCAGCAGAAAACCGAGATCTATGATCAGCTGAAAGATATGGCAGAGGTGTATGAGGAAGAAACCGGAGTGGAAGTAGAAGTGTGGCAGATATCCGGAGATGATTACTATCAGAATTTAAAGACATATATGTCCAGTGAATCCGGTCCGACCGTTTTTTCTCTTTCTTCTTCTACAGAGATTGAAGAAATGTCGGATTATCTGGAAGACATCGGAGATTTAGAATTTCTGGATAAGATTAATGAAGACCTGATTGCAAAATCAGGAGAGGCGACAGTAGGAGTTCCTATGACGGCGGAAGGTTTTGGGCTTGTATATAATAAAGATCTGGTCAGTGCAGAGGATATGGGCAGTACAGATGCATTGATCTCCTACATAGAAAGCAGCGCGAAAGAGGGGACTACAGGATTGGGGCTTTCACAGGAAGCATTTTTCCTGATCGGACAGATCATGAATGTGCCGTTTGCTATGCAGGAAGATCCGGTACAGTTCTGTCAGGATCTGTATGATGGAAAAATTAATTTGAAAGATGTAGAAGAGTTTCAGGAATTTGCAAAGATCTATGAGGCAATCAGAGAGAATGAACAGAACCCTCTGGAAGTGACATATGACGCAAACTGCGGTAATTTCGCGACAGGAAAAACAGCGGCGATCCATCAAGGCAACTGGTGCTATTCCCTGTTTTCCAGCTATGACATATCTTTTGATATGGGACTTGCGCCATTGCCGATCGCAGGTAATACGTCCATATCTGTAGGTGTTCCTTCCGTATGGTGTGTGAATACAGATGCTTCTGATGAAGAAAAGCAGCTGGCAAAAGATTTCTTAAATTGGCTGTATACCAGCGAGACCGGAATCAGCTATTTAATGGACAAATTCGGCTTTATTCCGGTCGTGGACGGCATGACTTCAGAAAACTTAGATCCCATCTCCACGATTGTATCAGATGCTATTGCTGAAGGAAATATCCTTCCTTGGACATTCAACGAAGAATGGCCGGCAGGGATCATTACGACATATCTTGTACAAAACGCAGAGGAATATTTCACCAGTGATATGAGTACGGATGAATTTTTGGATATGCTGACAGAGTCATTTGTAACGGCGGCAAATGAATAAGAAAAAATCAAAGAGGGCGCTTTTTATCGGGCGCCCTTTTTCATTCAAAGAAATAGGGTTTTCAAAGGAAAAATCCTGTCTGTATGAGAGGAGAAGACAGAAATGAAGATAAAAAAGAGATGGTATGTTCTATTTACGGCACCTTTGATGCTCATGTTTTTTATCATAATGATAGTGCCGTTCATAACAGGAATCGGATATTCCTTTGTTTCTTGGGATGGGTTGGCTAAAAGCGAAAAGATATTTGTGGGACTGAGTAATTATACAAAGCTGTTTTCAGACACACAGTTTCTTGCATCTATCGTAAGGACCACGGTGTTTACTCTTGTGACAGTTCTTATCGTCAATATATTGGCGCTAGCATTCGCATTGCTTGTGACAACAAAATTAAAAGTGAGAAATGTAGCGCGGACGATGTTGTTTCTTCCTTATCTGATCGGAGGATTGATCCTGGGGTATATCTGGCAATATGTACTGGGAGAAGCTATGACTTCTTTAAGTGAGATGACCGGTATGGAAAATATCTTTTTTAACTGGCTGGTGGATAAAGAGTTTGCGTTTTACGCAATGATCGTTGTAGCTACATGGCAGATGGCAGGCTATATGATGATCGTTTATATCGCGGGATTAGAGTCTATATCGGATGATGTCATCGAAGCAGCCCAGACAGACGGAGCAGGATTCTGGCAGACTTTGCTGCATGTAAAACTGCCTCTTTTGATGTCATCTGTCACGATCTGTCTTTTTTTGACACTTTCCAATTGTTTTAAAATCTATGATGTCAATGTATCTCTCACCGGAGGAGGACCTAATAACTCTACAGAGATGGTGTCTATGAATATCTTTAATGAGATATTTACAAAGAGTAATTTCGGCTATGGGCAGGCAAAGGCAGTGCTATTTTTTGTTATTGTGGCGATTATTACGCTGATACAGGTAAAAGTTACAAAGGATAAGGAGGTAACACTGTAATGAAAGGAAAAACCATAGGGAAAATAATCGTCAACTGTATAGTCGTGATCTGCTGCTGTGTCTATCTGTTCCCGGTGTATTTGATCATCGTAAACGCCTTTAAAAGCAGAGCGGAGCTATATGAAAATATACTTGCGTTTCCGAAAGAATTTACACTGGAGTATTTTAAAGGCGCTTTGGATAAGATGGATTTTATCCTGGCTTTCAAAAATTCCATCATTGTTACCGTTGTCTCTGTGGCGATCATTGTTGTCTTAAGTGCTATGACAGCGTGGATGTTTGTGCGTTCAAACAATACGCTCAGCAAGCTGCTTTTTAATCTTTTGATCGTTACCATGCTGATTCCTTTTCAAACGATCATGATGCCCTTGATGCAGGAGATGAATTTGTTTGGGAAGATCTTCGGTATTCCGTTTAAAGATTCTATAGGCGGGCTGATTTTTATGTATATTGGAGCTGGAGCAGGTATGGGCGTATTTTTATATCATGGATTTGTCAAGGCATCGGTACCTGTATCTTTAGAAGAAGCGGCGATTATAGACGGATGCAGTACATGGCGTGTATTTTGGCAGATTGTATTTCCAATCTTAAAACCGATCACAGTGACGGTAATGATTCTGGATGTTATCTGGATATGGAATGATTATCTTCTGCCTTCTTTGACGCTGACCAGCAATGATAATAAAACGATACCGCTGGCAATGTCCCTTTTCTTCGGGCAATATAATATCGAGTGGAATATGGCGATGGCAGCGCTTACATTTACCATAGTACCTGTGATCATTTTTTATCTGCTCTGTCAAAAGCATATTATCAAAGGTGTCGCAGCAGGCGCCGTGAAAGGGTAATGCTACAAAATAGACAGTGGGATCAAGAAGCAGGAATTTAAGAAAGGAACGGCAGCAGATGGAAAAAAGATATTGCGTAAGAGACAGCCGGATCGATGAAAAAACAATAAGTCTCCAGGAGACACTTTTCCATAACGCCAATGGATATATCGGTGTCCGCGGAACACTGGAGGAAGGTTGTCCGGAAGCGTTTGATACAATGCGAGGGATGTATATAAACGGGATCTATGATATAGCCCCGATGAAGCAGGCGGAGAAGCTGTGTAATTTAATAGAAGAAAAAGAAACCATGCTGAATGTAGCGGATACACAGACGATTCTCTCTAGTTTTTCCGGACAAAGATTCTCTATGTTTACAGGGAAAGTGACCGGATACGAACGAATCCTGGATATGGAGGCCGGGACGACGACAAGAAATGTAAAATGGGAAATGCCGGATAAAAGAACCGTGGATCTTTCTATTACCAGGATGACATCATTTGTAGAAAAATCGTTATTTACCATTGATTATCAGATCCATTCTGAAGACTTTGAGGGAGAGGTATGTATAGAGTCTTTGCACAAAGGACTTGTGAAAAATTATTGTAATCCGCATGATCCCAGATTGGCGGGTGAAAGCCATATGCATCTGAAAAAGAAAGTAGGATGGACAGAAGGAGCAAAGAGTTATCTTGTAAGTGAAACGATAAGCAGCGCGCTGACGATCGTAAGCGGGGTGGCGCATGAAGTTTATGTAAATGGAAAGAAAATGGACGGGATCCTGCCGGAATATATAGAAGATACACACGAAATGCGCGTGAAGTTTTGTATACCGATGTGTCCAGGAGATACGATCCGCATTATGAAATATACGGTGTTTCAGGATTCGATCCGGCATGCAGACTGCAGGGAAGCGGCAAGAGCTTGTATGGATGAAGTGTGTCAGACTGGAATTTCTTACTACTATGAAAAGCAGAAGCGATATCTGACAACATTCTGGGAGAATTCAGAGTTGGAAATCCGGGGGGATAAAGAGCTGAATCAGTCGGTATGTTTTAATATGTATCAGCTCTTACAGTCAGCAGGTACAGACGGCTGTTCCAGCATTGCGGCAAAAGGCATGAGTGGAGAAGGGTACGAGGGGCATTATTTCTGGGATACAGAAATGTTTATGCTTCCCTACTTTGTATTGACCAATCCAGGGATCGCAAAAGCGCTTTTAGAGTATAGGTATAAGACGCTGCCGCAGGCGGAAGAGAACGCGGCTTTGCTGGGGCATAAAAAGGGGGCGTTATATCCGTGGAGGACGATAGCTGGGAAAGAATGTTCGGGGTATTATCCGTCGGGAACTGCCCAGTACCACATAAACGGAGATATTGCTTATGCAGTCGTTTTATATTATAAGGCCACGGGAGACTGGCAGTTTATCAAAGAAAAAGGATTGGAAATGCTGCTGCAGACATCCAGACTGTGGATGGATGTAGGAAACTTTTATGAAGGAAGATTTCATATCCATTGTGTGACAGGACCAGATGAATATACTTGTATGGTCAATGACAACTATTACACAAATGCTGCGGCAAAGTATAATATAGAACAATTTCTGAAGCTGACGAAGCAATTGGCAGAGGAAGTGGAAGCTTGGAATACATTTTGTTCTGTACATAAGCTGACTGAAACAGAGCTTGAGGAAATGGAGCAGGCGGCAGAAAGGATGTATCTGCCGTATGACGAAAATTTAAAAATAAATCCGCAGGATGATTCGTTTTTGAAGAAGCCGATATGGAATCTGCAGGAAACACCACAGGAAAAATTTCCTCTTTTGCTGCATTACCATCCGCTGCATTTATATCGTTATCAGGTATGTAAGCAGGCGGATACTGTGTTGGCGCACTTTTTATTTCCGGAGTATCAGAGCAAAGAAACAGTAGAAAATTCTTTTCTTTACTACGAAAAGATAACGACCCATGATTCTTCTCTATCGACTTGCGTGTTCAGTATTGTGGCGTCCGTTCTTGGGATGAGAGAAAAAGCCGTCCGATATTTGGGGGATTCAGCAAAGATGGATCTGCTGGATACACATAAAAATACAAAAGACGGAATCCATGCTGCAAATATGGGCGGATGCTATATGGCGATCATCTATGGATTTGCGGGAGTGAGTATTACAGAAAATGAACTGATACTAAATCCCTATGTACCAGAAACATGGGAAGGGTATACTTTCAGAATCTCTTATAGGCAATCTTTACTGCGTGTAAACGTAGAAAAAGAGAAATGCACAATAGAAGTTCTGAAAGGCGCGCCGGTTCAGCTGGAAATCTACGGTGAAAAGAAGAAAGCGGTTCCGGGAAAACCGCTGCGAATAGAAAAATAAGAAGGTGAGACTATGAGATGTAATACGATTGCGATAAAAACAAAAAAATCTTCACAGGCAGAGCTGCATACGTATATTTTAGATAATTATGAAGAAATAGATGCGAGCAGAAAACGTCCAATGATCGTGATCTGTCCCGGCGGAGGCTACAGGATGACTTCAGACCGGGAGGCAGAAGCGGTTGCCATACAGTATACAGCAATGGGATATCATGCCTGTGTGCTGAAATACAGCGTAAAACCGGCAGAATTTCCGCAGGCTCTTTGCGAGTTGGCTTGGAGCATGGCATATTTAAGAGAGCATGCACAAGAGTATGGTATAGATAAAGATAAGATGATCGTACTAGGGTTTTCGGCAGGCGGACATCTGGCTGCAAGTTTAGGTGTGTTCTGGAATAAGGAATGGCTGGAAGATGCGGCAGGCATAGATAGAGAGCAAATGCGGCCAAATGGGATGATTTTAAGTTATCCGGTGATACTCTACGGACCAGAAGGGCATGCTGAAAGTTTTGAAAATCTGCTGGGAACACACTATACGAAAGAAAAAGCAGATAGTTTGAGTCTGGAAAAACAGGTGAGTGCGGACACACCTCCCACCTTTTTATGGCATACATATGACGACGAGACAGTACCTGTTGAAAATACGTTGTTTTTTGCTGAAGCTCTGCAAAGAGCTGGAATTCCGATGGAAGTACACATTTTCCCTCATGGACCACATGGTTTATCCCTGGCCAATGAGGAGACACAGGTAAAAGAAACCGGATTTGGAATACAAAAGCATTGTCAGGATTGGCTGAAATTATCAGAGGCCTGGATGAAAGAGTTGGAAAAGTAAGGGTGGAAATATGGAAATAAAAGGAATTATTTTTGACTTAGATGGCGTGCTTGTGTCCACAGATCGCCTGCATTATCAGGCGTGGAAAAAGATTGCAGATAAATTAGGCGTTGCTTTTGATGAAAAGAAGAATGACAGACTGCGCGGGGTAAGCAGGATGGAGAGTCTGGAAATTGTTTTAGAAGAGTATGTGGATAGGGCTTACATGAGTTTGGAGGAAAAAATAAAACTGGCAGAAGAAAAAAATCAATATTATGTACAGTTTTTGCAGACTATGGGGAAAAAAGATGTATCTCCCAGCGTAATAGAAACATTATACTATTTAAAAAAACAAGGGTATCTTCTGGCGATTGGTTCTTCCAGCAAGAATGCAAAACTTATTCTCCGGCAAACGGAACTGACAGATTGGTTTGATGCGATATCTGATGGAAATAATATCAAAAATTCTAAACCGGATCCGGAAGTATTCTTAAAGGCAGCACAATTTTTGGATTTGTCTCCTGCGCAATGCGTGGTAGTGGAAGACGCAGAAGCTGGAATCTGCGCCGCAAAGGCAGGTGGGATGGAAGCGGTCGGGATAGGAGCAGCCTGTCAGTGCGAGAAGGCAGACTACCATATAACAACATTTACGGAATTGCAAACTATATACTAGACGAAAAAATAGAAATTTAACTGACGAATTGTCTTTTATAGAAAAAGTCAAATTTATTTAGGGAAGGTACGCCAAGAACCAGGTGAACTGTATTCGGAACGCTCCTGTCAATGCCTTGTTTATCTGACACAGTGGTTCTTTGCTGTCTCCTCCAATCAGAAGTTTTACTCCACTATTAGAAGGCAGATTCCTCAATTTCGCTTTCGCTTCATTTCGCTATAGGCAGTCGCCGAATGAAAAGAAACAGATCACACCCTGTTTACATGCAAGCATGACACATGGCATGATCTGTTCTTTTCGCACTGCTTGTTGCTTCGTTAAGTTTCTATATTATTTTGTTGTAGTTTATCTTCTGGTGTGTTAAGGTAATAGTATCTCTTTAGATGCGCATCTAGAAAAAAGAGTCTTGTGTTTTTCTAAAACACAGTCTGAGGATCTGTTCTGTGCAGAACATTCTATTTATCCAGTTACTGGAGCGTCGATATATCCGGAATTTTATCTTGGATATTCGTAAACATTTACCCAAATAAGTAAAATCACATACCTGTGCCGGAAATTTTCAGCAGTATGTCACAGGCAATTTAGGAAAAGTGTTGTAAACCAGTGGGCTTTTCCCTATAATGAAAGGAGAAAAGTACATATGGAACAAAAACAAAAACCATTGCAGGATTTGAACCTGCTGGATCGTTTTTTATTCGCGCAGGCGGCGGAAGACCCGGATACTATGCAGGATATACTGGAGATTATCTTAGGCAAAGAAGTCGTATTAAAACTGCTTCCCCAGACGGAGAAGGAACTGCGCATCCATCCTCTGAATCGCTATGTGCGGCTGGATGTATGGGCAATGGATGAGAAGGACACAGTCTATAATACAGAAGTCCAACAGAACAATACAGGAAACCTTCCGAAACGGAGCCGCTTCTACCAGGCGCTGATCGACTCCAATCTTTTAGCGCCGGGAGAAGTTAGCTTCCAGAAATTGAATCCCGTGTATATCATCCTGATCTGTCCCTTTGATCTGTTCGGATATGGATTGTACCGCTATACCTTTCGCATGCAGTGTGAAGAAGTGCCGGAACTCTCTCTGGGAGACGACGCTGTCCGTATCTTTCTGAACACACACGGAAAGAATACAGAAGGTGTGCCGGAAGAACTGGTGGAACTCCTCAAATATATGGAGCACACCACGGAGGAAGTGAGCAGGAACTGCGCCAGTGAGCGGATCCATAAGATCCAGAAACGCATCCGGGCGATTAAATCCAGTGAAAAGATCGGAGTGAGATATATGCAGGCTTGGGAAGAAAAAATCATGGAGCAAAATGCAGCGCGTGAGGAAGGGCATGCCGCCGGATTAAAGGAGGGACTGGCACAGGGTGGTAAGCAAACATTGCAGGAATTGATAAAAAAGAAAGTTCAAAAGGGATATTCAGCCGAAGAGATAGCGGAGATACTGGAGACAGATATCGATACTGTTCTGACATTGATAGAAGAGCAGAAAGTTATGTAGGTAAAAGATATTGTTCTAATACCAAAAGAAGTCGTATATTAGTGACTGTTTTGCGGATATTTGCTGTCAATGATACGAGGAGGGCTCTGTCAGCAAGATTGCCGGAAGTTTTTTCCAATATATCGGCAGAAAGACAAATAATCAAGAGGACGATAGTTGAAAGTGCTATCGTCCTCTTTTATTACGCATTTTTATTTACCAACTTGGGAAAAATACATTGTTCCCTATATTGATTCCCGCATGTCCGGTACCTGCATACAGGAAATAATAGCAGTCCGCTACGGCAGCAAGACGAGCGCCGTTTACTGCGTCCTGAGCTACCTGCATGGACAGAGAAGTGGGTCCTTGTGATAGGACTGCCTCCAGCCGCCCAGTCCACACAGGTTCAAACTGTCCGCCTGCATAGATCACATCTGTAACCGTATTTGGAAATCTGGGGTCAGCGACTCGGTTCATCACGACGGTTGCTACGGCGAGAAGAGAATCATAGTCTTGATATGCTTCACATTGAAGCAGAGCAGCCAGTAGAGTGACTTCATTTTCTGAGACATTAGAGCCGCCGCCGTTTATGATGGAGTCGTCATAGGAGCCATTTGAATTTCCGCCCGGAGAGATCGTCTCCTGGGACTCCTGCTTTTGGGCTTCTGCCTGTGCCGCTGCAGCTTCCGCGGCTTTCGCCTCCGCCAGCTTCACCTGGAACTGCGCCAGATCTGTAGAAGTGGCTTCTGCCTTGGCCTGTAATTCTGCCTGCTGTGTTTCCAGACTGCTCTGCAGTTCTGTCAGAGAAGTCTGCTGATTTTCCAGAGTTTGTTTTTCATTTGCGATCTGTTGCTGCGTTTCCTGAAGCTCCAGAAGCATATTTCGATCATAATCACTGATGTTCTGGATAAAATCTGCTTTGTTTAAAAAATCTGACAGACTTTCTGCAGAGCAAAGCCATTCTAATAGTGTTGCATCCCCGTTTTCATACATATATTTAATACGAGTCTTCATGTTGGCGTATTGCTCTGCTTCGTTTTCCTCTGCTATTTCTAACGATTCTTCTGTTCTTTGGATTTCACCGCTGGTGATCGCAACCTGCATTTCTATGGTAGAAATCTCTTCACTGATAGAAACCATTTCCTGGTTGATACCAGCTAGTTGACTTTCAAGTTCGGAGGTTTTGCTTTCCAGGCTTTCCGAATCTTCTGCGTAAGCGGGAAAAAGGGAAAGTGTGAGTACGAGACAGCATATGATACAGAGTCCAGTCAGCCGTCTGTGCTTTGAATGCAATTCCATATTTTTAATTCCTTTCTGAGTTTCGTTTTTCATAAATTAAACTTGTACGCAAGCTATTATACTATAAATTGCTTTGTTAGGCAAATTTTGATAGAATATGTTATAGATTTTTAATAAATATCCAATATAGGACAGGGAATTGAAAAAGAGAAATGGGTGGGAAATAAGATATTTTTTCTTGCCTTACTCCTAGAACACAGGAAAGGAAAAAAGAAAGATGAGACATAAGATCAAAATGATTGGTTTGGACCTGGATGGTACGTTGTTTAATGATAAGAAAGAAATATTGCCATATACAAGAGATATACTTCAAAAAGCTATCGATCAAGGTGTGGTAGTACTGATCGCTACAGGAAGGCCATGGATAGGCGTGCCTGAAGAACTTAAAAATCTATCCGGTATGTCCTATGCACTGACCTCCAATGGAGCGAGAGTGATCGAGACGAAAACACAAAAGGCGCTGATAGAACATCTGCTTCCATTTGAAAAGGCGAAAAAAACATTGGAAATCGCACGGAAATATGATACATTACAAGAGGTATATTTTGAGGGCAAAGGGTATATAGAAAAGGAACAGTTTGAAAAAATATGCCAGTATCATAAGAATCCCAATATGTGGCAATATGTCCGTTCTACAAGGACAACAGTGCCGGATATTACGGAGTTTTTGAAAAAGATCAACGGACCTGTTGACAAGATGCAGTTTTTGTTTGCGGATATGGACGAAAGAGAAAGAGCTTTGAGAGAGTTAGGGCAGGACAAAGAAATTGTACTTGTCGGTTCTCTGGGATATAATATAGAGGTAAATGGCCAGGGTGTGAATAAAGGCAAAGCACTCGTGGAACTGGGGCAATTACTTGGAATAGAACGGGAAGAGATCATGGCATGCGGTGATGGAGACAATGATGAGGCGATGCTCAGAGAAGTAGGCTTTGGTGTTGCCATGGGAAACGCAGAAGAACAGGTGAAAAAAGCAGCAGATTATATTACAGGAACAAATGAAGAAGAAGGTGTGGCAAAAGCGATCGAAAAGTTTGTTCTTTAAAGGAGGAATAACATGTTAGAGGCATTAAAAGTCATCATACTGGGAATAGTAGAGGGAATTACAGAGTGGCTTCCAATCAGCAGTACAGGACATTTGATCCTGGTAGAAGAATTTATCAAACTGGATGTAAGCCAGGCATTTATTGATATGTTTAATGTAGTGATACAGCTGGGTGCGATCCTGGCAGTAGTGGTTATTTATTTTCATCGGCTGAATCCTTTTTCACCGCGGAAAACGCAGAAACAGAAGATGATGACCATGCAGCTCTGGATAAAAGTCGTGATCGGCTCTATCCCAGCGGGAGTCGTAGGAATTTTATTCAATGATTTTATAGAAGAAAAGTTTAACAATTCTTATGTGGTCGCGGCCATGCTGATCTTATACGGCGTTCTCTTTATTGTAGTAGAAAACTATCATAAGGGCAAGACTCCGAAGATCAATAAAATATCCCAGCTTACGATACCTACGGTATTGCTTATCGGCGTATTTCAGATGCTGGCAATGATCCCGGGGACGTCACGGTCCGGAGCGACGATCGTAGGAGCGCTGATTTTGGGGACAGCTAGAAGTGTTGCCGCTGAATTTACTTTTTTTCTCGCAATCCCTGCGATGTTTGGGGCAAGCCTGGTAAAATTACGTTATTTTGGTCTGGGATTTACCGGAATGGAAGTATTTCTTTTGCTTCTGGGAATGCTCGTTTCTTTCCTTGTCTCTATATTCGCTATTAAATTTTTGATGAAATACATACAGAATCATGATTTTAAAGCATTCGGATATTATAGGATCGTCCTGGGTATCATTGTATTTTTGTATTTTGGGCTTGTGGCATTTTTTGCATAAAAAATAAATTAAATGTAATGTAAGGGTTGATTTTTACAGGAAACGTGTTAAAATTATAAGCACGAATTGTATTATTATGCAAAATGAAAGATAAAATTGGAGGAGATAATAATGAAGAAGTTTTTGGCACTGTGTCTGACGGCAGCTTTAGTAACAGGTATGGCTGTCGGATGTGGAAGCAAAGAGGAAGGAAAAGAGAACAGTTCTGATGACGCAAAGGGCGGCGCTGTATCTGCGAAGGTGATCGATGTTGATCTTACAAATGAAGAATATGCCTTTGGAGTAGATAAAAATCAGCCGGAGCTTTTGGAAGAAGTAAATGCTTTCATTGCCGAGATCAAGGAAGACGGTACTCTGGATGAGATCTGTGACAAATATTTTGGCGGCGGCGAGCCGGAAGCAGTAAAATCCGCGAAGCTGGATGAAGCAAAAGACCAGCTGGTAGTTGCGACAAATGCTGCGTTTGAGCCATTTGAGTATACAAAGGGCGAAGATTACTACGGGATCGATATGGAGATCGCTTCTTTACTTGCTGATAAATTAGGAAAAGAATTGGTTATCCAGAATATGGATTTTGATGCGGTATGTCTTTCTGTAGGACAAGAGAAATGTGATATTGCTATGGCCGGATTGACGATCAGCGAAGACAGAAAGGAATATGTAACCTTTACGGATTCTTATTATCAGGCTTCTCAGCGTCTGATTGTACCGAGCGATAATACAGAATTTGATGATTTGAAAGATGCGGAAGCAATAGCTGCAAAGCTGGGCGAACTGAAAGAATCTGATGTTATCGGAGTACAGCAGGGAACAACAGGACAAAGTTATGTGGAAGGAAGT
The DNA here is from genome assembly GCF_037890075.1 of Mediterraneibacter sp. ICN-202921. Classification (NCBI taxonomy): domain Bacteria; kingdom Bacillati; phylum Bacillota; class Clostridia; order Lachnospirales; family Lachnospiraceae; genus Mediterraneibacter; species Mediterraneibacter sp. ICN-202921. The sequence continues at coordinate 251,761 of NZ_JBBKBE010000002.1, forward strand.
GAAGACCTTGGTTTTCCGGGACTTCCGGCAAAATGTCAGACATATAAGAGTGGGTCTTTAGCTGTGCAGGATATGTTGAACGGCAACATCCAGTATGTGATCATCGACGCTGCTCCGGCAACAGCTATTTCAGAATCTATCAACGAAATGCTTTAATACATAAAACAGGATGAAGAAAAAAGGAAGGCGAAATAGATTGGAAAACGCCTTCCTTCTTTTGAGAAGGGAAAACAATGGGCAATTTTAGTCAGAAAATAGACAAATTTATAGAAATTTTTCTGGAGCAGAATGGCTATGTAAAAGTGATAGAAGGGCTGCAGAATACCTTGATGATAGCGGTATGTGGTCTGATCATCGGTATTCTTATCGGTACGATCATTGCGACCGTGCGTGTGCTGCCGAAGTATAAAGTACTGCCGAGGATCCTAAACGGTATATGTGGATTTTACGTGGCTTTGTTCCGAGGGACACCGGTGGTCGTGCAACTCTTGGTCTTTTACTATGTATTACTTCCGATCATCGGCTGGAAGCTGACAGGGGTACAGGTGTCTATGTTGGTGTTTGGGCTGAACAGCGGGGCATACATATCGGAGATCATGCGAAGTGGAATCCAGTCGGTAGATCCCGGTCAGATGGAAGCAGGACGTGCAGTGGGATTGAGTTTTGGTGCCAGTATGACAAAAATCGTTATCCCACAAGCTGTCAAGAACATTCTTCCGACACTGGGCAATGAATTTATCGCGTTGATCAAGGAGACTTCTGTCGTAAGCTTTGTAGGGGCAGCAGACCTCTACGTGGCGTTTAACTATATCGGAACCAACAGCTATGAGTTTATGGTTCCCTATCTGGTAATGGCACTGATCTATATCGCGCTGGTACTTTTGATCTCTCTGCTCGTGAAATTATTGGAAAGGAGCCTGCAAAAGAGTGATAGACGTAATTAATCTTAAGAAAAGTTTTGGAAATATAGAAGTACTCAAAGATATCAATATCACGATCAATAAAGGGGATATTGTAGCTGTGCTCGGACCATCAGGCTCTGGAAAAAGTACGTTTCTGCGTTGCTTAAACTGTATGGAAGACCCCACAGGAGGCAGTATCATTTTTAATGGGGTGGACATAGCGGATATAAAAGTGGACATTAACCTGCATCGCCGTAAAATGGGCATGGTATTTCAGCATTTTAATCTTTTTAATAATAAGACAGTGCTGCAGAATATCATGATGGCTCCGGCGTATTTAAGATGCAAAGATCTAAAAAAGATAAAGAGAAAAAACAGGATGACCCGGATGACCAATCTTTTCCGCGGGAAAAATAAAAAAGAACTGATCTTAGTCGATACGACAAAGGAGCAGATAAAAGAAGAGACAAAACAGCAGGCATTGGAACTTTTGAAAAGAATTGGACTGGATGATAAGGCAGATGCGTATCCCTCTACTTTGTCAGGCGGACAGAAGCAGCGTGTGGCGATCATCCGTTCACTTGCTATGAATCCAGATGTTATTTTATTTGACGAGCCTACTTCCGCATTGGATCCGGAGATGGTCGGAGAAGTCTTGGAATTGATGAAAAAACTTGCTCAGGATGGCATGACAATGGTAGTTGTCACGCATGAAATGGGGTTTGCAAGAGAAGTGGCTTCCAGGGTGATCTTTATGGACGAAGGCCGTATCGTAGAAGAAGCGCCTCCAAAAGAGTTCTTTGGAAATCCGAAAGATGCAAGGCTGAAAGAATTTTTATCCAAAATTCTATAGTTTTAATGGAAAGAGGCTGACGAAAAGGGAACTATGACGAATATGTACGTAGTTCCTTTTCTTTATTTTTGCAGAAAAGACAGGTTCCTAAGCCGTATTATGCAAACAGCACGAGGAAAAAGGAGCGGGTGAGAGACAAAATGAAATATGAGAGAATAGAAACAGGGACATTTCTGGAAAGGCCGAACCGGTTTATAGCTTATGTGGAACTGCATGGAAAGCAGGAGACGGTACATGTAAAGAATACAGGGAGGTGCGCAGAACTTCTAAAAGTGGGCACGAAAGTCTATGTGCAGGAAAATGAGAGTGAAAAGCGCAGGACAAAGTGGGATCTGATCGCCGTACAAAAGGAAAGCCGCCTCATAAATATGGATTCGCAGATTCCGAATAAAGTCGTAAAAGAATGGATAGAAGCAGGCGGGATGTTTGAAGACGTGACATTGGTACAGCCGGAAAAGACCTACAAAAACTCTAGGTTTGATCTATATGTGGAGACAGGCAAACGAAAGATATTTATAGAAGTAAAAGGGGTGACACTGGAAGAAAACGGTGTATGCCGTTTTCCGGACGCTCCCAGTGAGAGGGCTGTGAAGCATGTACGGGAATTGTGCGAGGCAAAAAAAGAAGGTTACGAGACATATATATTTTTTGTCGTTCAGATGCAGGGTGTACGTTACTTCACACCGAATACAGACACCCATCCCGCATTTGCGGAAGCATTAAAAGAAGCAGTACAAAAAGGCGTCCATGTTGTGGCATATGATTGCAAGGTGGGAACAGACTGTATTGAGATCAGGAAGAAAGTACCGGTCATATTAGAGTGCCCTCGGCTGAAAGAAACGGTAGATCCTATTGTAAGCTGGTATCGGAAAAATAAAAGAAAACTGCCCTGGAGGGAACAGGCAGACGCATACCGGGTATGGGTCTCTGAAATTATGCTTCAGCAGACACGGGTGGAGGCGGTAAAGCCATATTATGAGAGGTTTTTAAAAGCGCTTCCGAATGTAAAGGCGTTGGCAGAAGCAGAAGAGGAGAAACTTCTGAAACTTTGGGAGGGCCTTGGATACTATAATCGTGTACGGAATATGCAGATTGCGGCGCGGCAGATCATGGAGAAGCATGATGGTGAGTTCCCTCGTGATTTTGAAGAAATCGCGGCTCTGAAAGGAATCGGCAGTTATACGGCGGGAGCTGTCAGTTCTTTTGCATATGGAATACCCAAACCCGCCGTAGACGGAAATGTGCTAAGAGTGGTTTCTAGGATACTTGCCAATGAGGAAGATATTATGAAGGCAGGTGTGAGAAAGAGGATAGAGCAGTTGGTGGAGGAAGTTATCCCGGAAGATGCTGTTTCAGATTTTAATCAAGGCTTGATCGAACTAGGAGCCCTTATATGTATTCCGGGAAAAGAACCTAAATGTGCTATTTGCCCGGTGAAGGAATGGTGTCTTGCCTTTGAGCAGGGAAAACAGGATCTCCTGCCTGTCAGACAGAAAGCAAAAGGAAGAAAGGGAGAGAAACGTACGGTTTTCGTGTTCAGGGACACAGACGCGGTGGCAATCCGAAAACGGCCGGACAAAGGACTCCTGGCGGGCTTGTATGAATTTCCTAATGTGGAAGGACATTTGGGAAGAAAAGAAGTAATCGCTTACAGTCAATCTGTCGGATTGTCTCCAATCCGGGTGAAAAAGCTGCAGGATGCAAAACACATTTTCAGCCATGTAGAATGGCATATGAAAGGGTATGAGATATTGGTAGATGAACTGGAAAAAAATACTGGTTCGGATATGATTTTCGCCAAACGAAAAGAAATAGACGCAAAATATCCGATTCCATCCGCGTTTGAGGCATACAGATGTGCGCTGGAAGGATAGCAGAGAGGTATTGCAAAGATATTAGAGCCCGCTCTGTTTTCTTGAATCTATACTATGTTTGTGCTACACTAAAAAATAAGAACAGTTATTAAAGTAGAAAATTTTCGTGAATGCGTATAAGAAAGGGTGTATCCAATGGGAGAACAGGCGGAGCTGTCCAAGCAGCAGCAGAAATCAAAGGAAACGAAAGAAAAGATTTTCCAGGCGGCAAAGAATATTTTGCAGAAGAAGGGGTATGAGGAACTTTCTATCAAAAATATATGTGAAGAAGCCGGTGTGTCTAACGGAAGTTTTTACCATCATTTTAAAACAAAGGATGATCTGCTGTCTTATTATATAGAAGATCAGCCCAGAGTAAACCCGGATTATCTGGCCGCGCCAAAGAGTGCACGGGAGGCTAGTCGGGCAATCGTGGAAGTTTATCTCAATTATGTGCAGTATTGCCGCAAGCTGGGCGTGGAGTTTATGTCGGGATATTATGATACAAAAAATCAGGCGCTGAACCCGGCGATCCGGACAGAGCGCCCTTACCCGATCGTAACGGTACAGAATTATGTAGAAAAGGCGGTACAGACCGGCGTTATTTCCCTTCGGGGAGAGATCGAGGAATTTACAACAGATATTCGTATGATCGTGATCGGCAATGTGTTCGAGTGGTGCCTTAGAAACGGACATACCGATTTTGAGGGAAATATGAGCCGTTCTCTGGAGAGATATCTGGACAGTACGCTGCAGGAAGGAAAAGAATAGGAATGGGAGAAAAAGTATGGAATATAATTTTATTGTGAATCCATGCGCTAGATCGGGAAAAGGGAAACTTATTTGGGACAGACTGGAACCCGTGTTGAAAAAGAAAAGAATCGCTTACCATGCCTATCTGACCAGATGTGCAGGAGACGCGGCAGATATAGCCAGAAGGATCACAGAGGATGGGAGAGAGCATATTCTTGCGGTACTTGGGGGCGACGGCACAGTCAATGAAGTATTAAATGGGATTTGTAATATACGAAAGTCCATACTTGGTTATATACCGATTGGTTCGAGCAATGATTTTGCCAGAGGGATGCAGATTCCAAGAGAACCGGAAGAAGCACTGGAACTGATATTGGAGAGCAGGCATATACGGGAAATGGATGTAGGCGTGATGAGTCGAAAGGAGAAGCAGAGGAGATTTGCTGTAAGTGCAGGGATAGGGTTTGATGCGGCGGTCTGCCATGAGGTCTGTCTGTCCAAGTGGAAAAGAATACTGAATGTATTCCATCTGGGAAAATTAAGTTATGCAGTGGTGGCGCTTAGGCGCCTGATAAAGGATCCGACAGTACGTGCCAGGATCTGTCTGGATACCGGAGAAGAGATGGTCTGTGACAGAACATATTTCATTGCTGGTATGAATCAGAAATACGAAGGCGGAGGCTTTCGTTTTTGTCCGCAGGCCTCGGCGCAGGATGGAAAATTGGATGTGATCATAGTGGAGGGAATCTCCAAATGGAAGATCCTCTGTCTGCTTCCGACTGCGTTCTGGGGCGGTCATGTGCGATTTAAAGGAGTGAGCGTACGGCAGTGTAAGAGTATGGAGGTACATTTGGAGAGTCCATTGCCGATCCATACAGATGGGGAACCTGTATTTTTAAGAGATGAAATGAAAGTATGTCTGATGCCGGACAAGATCAGGGTGATCGCAGGCTGCTAGGAGGAGCGCATGAAGTGGTTGTTGATAATCGGAATACTTGTGTCTTGCTTGCTATTGTATCTGTTTCTTATAGCACCGCATTTGGGCGGCAGAGAGAGGATGCATCCGTTTTTGGGAGTCCGGTGGGCGCATCGTGGACTGCACAGCGCACAGTCGGGAATACCGGAGAACTCTATGGCAGCCTTTCGAGCAGCGGTGCGGGAAGGGTATGGAATCGAGTTGGATGTCCATTTATCCAAAGATAATAAGATTGTTGTGTTCCATGATGATACATTCGATAGAGTATGCGCAAAAAGCGGGACGGTAGAAGAAACAGACTACCGAGAGATGCGGACATACAGCCTTTTGGATACAAAAGAGAAGATTCCTTTGCTTAGAGATGTACTGTCCTTTGTGGACGGGCGTGTTCCGCTTTTGATCGAAGTGAAGCTACCTACAACCGATACAAAGATATGCGAATATCTGGAAAGAGAGCTGAAAGAATATAAGGGAAGATATATGATCCAGTCGTTTAACTGTTTTGTGCTGCACTGGATAAAAAAATATCATTCGGACGTTTTACGAGGCCAGCTGTCTGAAAATCTCACACGGACGGGGAAGCATCCGCATTATGTATTTCGCTTTCTGGTGAAAAATTTATTGACAAATGCACTTTGCCGTCCGGATTTTATTTCCTACAAAATGTCTGATACGGCGAATATAAGTCTTTGGCTGAATCAGTATCTGTTTCGTGCGCCTATCGCTGTGTGGACTCTTCACGGCGAAAAGGAAATAAGACAGGCAAAGAGAAGGTTTCAAATGTATATTTTTGAGCGTGGCCGATAGAAACGGGGGAAGTAGTAAAGAAATTCAAAAGATTTGTTAAGGATTTATGAAGAGTATTGTTGTGAAAATAGAATCGTGATATAATCGGTAAAACATTGAAGGAATTTAATAAAGAAGGAAGTTGCTTATATGGCAGTAAAAGAAAGAGTTTTTAATTTTATAAAGAAATATAAACATGCATGGGTATTTCTTTACGTGCTGATCTACATGCCGTGGTTTATGTATTTGGAAAAGCATATTACAGTACAATCGGAGTATCATGTGATCCACTCGGCGCTGGACGATAAGATCCCGTTTATAGAATTTTTTATCGTGCCTTATCTGCTCTGGTTCGTGTTTATTGCTGTGGTTTTTCTATATTTTTTCTTTACCGATGTAAATGGATTCTATAAGCTGGCAAAGTTAAGTTTTATAGGGATGACGCTTTTTCTTGTCATCTCCACGCTGTTTCCAAACGGTCTGGCGCTTAGACCGATCGTGTTCCCGCGGGATAATATATTTACAGATATGGTGAAGATGCTCTATATGGCGGATACACCTACAAATGTATTCCCAAGTCTGCATGTGTTTAACTCTCTGGCGGCGTGTATCGCTATTTATGAAAGCAAGACGCTTAAGAGACATAAAATGATCAGTTCGTGCGCATATGTTCTGGCCGGATCCATTATCTTGGCTACGATGTTTTTAAAGCAGCATTCGGTGATCGATGTGATGGGAGCTTGTCTAATGGCGTATACATTGTATCAGTTTGTCTACGCAGCAGAACGCAGGAAAGCTCCGAATGTGAGTAAACAGACAGTATAAGTACACAGGAAAATCGCATAAAAAGATGAAAAGGTTCTGTAAAGCTGTACCCGGTCTTTACAGGATCTTTTTTGCGTGCGTCCCGGTATATTGAACAGAAAATTTGCGCAGTTCGCCGGGAGTCATATGAAAGGTACGTTTAAATAAGCGGTTAAAATAACTGCAATTATCAAAACCAACGCTGAAGGCAATGTTGGTGACAGAGTCTTCTGTTGTTTCCAGAAGCCTTTTGGCCTGGTTTAACCGATAGTGGTTCAGAGATTCAATGGGAGAGGTCATCATTCCATGCGCAGAGATATCCCCGATGTTTCCAGAGTGACCAGGTCGGTTCGATGTGTATATAATTCTTTCCACAATTTGCAGAGTGCTATATGTATATCCAGTTCTTCAAGGGGCGGCGCATTCTGGCACTGAGAGAGTATAATCTCTTCAGGGATTGACGCATTAGTATTAGCACCGCAGGATGCTTCTGTGAACGTATTGAAAGAAAGCGGGCAAGATCGCAAATGTAAAAGTAGGTGGCATATGACGTGGCAAACGACAAGGAGTATGATGGTGAGCCGAAAGTAAAACTGGAATTACTGGCAGTATCCCAGGAGAACTTAAGAGAATAAGAAAAACTAGTTTACTGAATATTTGTGACTGGATGTATAAAAACAAAGCCTTAAATATGTCTAAATTTACTAAAAACAGAGTGCGGCAGCTTCTTTTGGAGAGAAATAGTCGTTCCCAAAAGGTAAGGATAGTGTTATAATAATAAAAGTGTCTCGCCTTGTATGGTGAGAAAGTTCAGAAGCGCAGGAGGAAAAAAGATGGGAAAGATAATGCTGACAGGCGACAGGCCTACAGGCAGGCTGCACGTGGGGCACTATGTAGGTTCTTTAAAGCGCAGGGTGGAGCTGCAGAATAGAAATGATCTTGATGAGATGTATGTAATGATAGCGGATGCACAGGCTTTGACGGATAATGCGGATAATCCGGAGAAGGTGCGTCAGAATATTATAGAGGTGGCATTGGATTATCTTGCCTGTGGTCTGGAACCGGAGAAATGTACAATGTTCATTCAGTCTCAGATACCGGAATTGTGTGAGTTGTCCTTTTATTATATGAATCTGGTTACAGTATCAAGGCTTCAAAGAAATCCAACGGTGAAGTCGGAGATACAGATGCGGAATTTTGAAGCAAGTATCCCGGTAGGATTTTTTACTTATCCGATCAGCCAGGCAGCAGATATCACGGCATTTAAGGCGACGACAGTTCCCGTAGGAGAGGATCAGCTGCCGATGCTGGAACAGACAAAAGAGATCGTGCGGAAATTTAATTCCGTGTATGGGGATACGTTGGTGGAGCCGGAGATCCTTCTGCCGGAGAATCAGGCATGTCTGCGGCTGCCGGGAACAGACGGTAAGGCAAAGATGAGTAAATCACTGGGCAACTGCATCTATCTGTCAGAGGAGCCAGAAGAGATACAGAAGAAAGTATTCAGTATGTTTACGGATCCGGAACATATCCGTGTAGAGGATCCGGGAAAACTGGAAGGCAACACTGTCTTTACGTATTTGGACGCATTTTGCAGACCAGAGTATTTTCCAGAATTTTTGCCGGACTATACAGACCTGGATGAACTGAAGGCACATTATAAACGTGGCGGCTTAGGAGATATGAAGGTGAAGCGTTTCTTAAATAAAGTACTGCAGGCAGAATTAGAACCGATCCGTAATCGCAGGAAAGAATATCAGAAAGATATACCATATGTATATGAGATTTTGAAAAAGGGGAGCGAAAAGGCGGAAGAGACTGCTGCGCAGACATTACATGATGTAAAAGAGGCAATGAAGATCAATTATTTTGAAGATCAAGAGTTGATCGCTATGCAGGCAGAAAGGTTTGCTGAATAAACGGCAGAAGAGAACATATTTTAAGTGGGACTGTGTGAAAAGAGATTCATGACAGTTCCACATTTTATGCAATAAAAAAACTGTTCTGAAATTCAGAACAGTTTTTTCTACGTGCGATAGAAGATTCGAACTCCCGACCTTCTGGTCCGTAGCCAGACGCTCTATCCAGCTGAGCTAATCGCACACATGTGAAATGTTTCGTTCACAGCAGATATTAGTATATAATATTGCATGGATGTTGTCAAGTACCGGAAGAAAAATTATTTATTTTTCTGCAGCAAATTTTTATTTTGTCAAATTCACCCAATATTTGCAGTCTGATATCTATAGTCCGTATATGCAGCCAGGAAATGAATAGAAGCGCCGGGCAAGGCACTCTTTTTCCTGCCCGGCGTACTTTTATACATAACTGAAAAAATTAATAAGAACGGAACAGATGTCTTGGAATTCCGTCTACCATGATAGGAGACACGTCTCCTTGTATCAGCGGCCGTACATAGTTGACGAATTCATCTGTCACATAAGTTCCTTCTTCATTCAGCCACTCTCTTGGAACTAATTTTTCATCATTGGCGATCTTGTGTACGTCTTTTACCTCTGTTCCGCTTTGATAAGGATCGTCGGACAGGCGCTTGAGAACGACCATCTTGCCGGAATCGCCTTCATCTGCGGCTTTTACTGCGGCTCCGCCTACCTGATATGCTTCCAGGATATCTACACGGGATGCGCAGTGAGAAGCGGAACGCTGCAGGGAACTTAATTCGATGGCTCGCGTCTTGCAGCCAATCTCTCCGGCAATATAACTTGCCAGATAATTCGCTGTACCGGACAGCTGCTTATGTCCAAATGCATCTACAAAATCAATGCTCTGTCCCAGTTCGCATACATACCGTCCGTCAGCGAGGCGGATCCCTTCAGAGACTGCCACAACGACAGAAGGTTTCTGCTTCAGAAGTTCTTTCACCTTATTGCCGAACGTCTCTATATCAAAGGGAAGTTCAGGCAGATAGATAAGATCGGGACCGGAACAGTCTTCGCCTTTTGCCAGCGCTGCGGCGCCTGTCAGCCAGCCTGCGTTTCGTCCCATGATCTCCACGATCGATACAAGTCCGTTTTTATATTCCAGGCAGAAGCTGTCACGGATGATCTCCTTTACAGAAGTGCCGATATATTTCGCGGCACTGCCATAGCCAGGAGTATGATCGGTCAGGGCAAGGTCATTGTCGATTGTTTTAGGACAGCCGACAAAACGTGTAGGATGTCCGGTTACGATGGCATAGTCGGACAGTTTTTTGATCGTGTCCATGGAATCATTGCCGCCGATATAGATGAATGCCTCGATATTTAATTTATCCAGAATTTTGAAGATCTTTTCATATACCTCCCTGTCTTCATGGATCTCCGGCAGTTTATAACGGCAGGAACCTAAAAATGCCGCCGGCGTACGCTTTAGAAGTTCGGCATCCAGTTCATTGGTAATAAATGTGGACAAGTCGATGTATCGTTCCTGCATCAGTCCCTGTATTCCGTGAAGCATGCCGTATACTTTTTCAGCGCCCCTGTCTTTTGCAGTACGGTATACGCCTGCAAGGCTGGAATTGATCGCGGCAGTGGGTCCGCCGGATTGGCCAACGATTATGTTTCCTTTCATGTAGAATACCTCCGTCTCAATAGATTATTAATTTATATTTTAGTGCATTTTGCCTAATTTGTAAACGCATAAATGGAATAAATCGTTAAAATGACGAAAATTATCAAGCGAAAAAAATGATATAATATTTTCAGATGTTTCACGAGTGTGAAACAATCCCATATTGGAAAGGAAAAGAGAAGATGAGCAAGTATGACTATCTGATCGTCGGCGCGGGACTGTATGGTGCGGTTATGGCGCATGAACTGACAAAGAGAAATAAGCGCTGTCTTGTGATCGACAAAAGAGAGCACATCGCAGGAAATATTTATTGTGAAGAAATAGAAGGGATCCAAGTTCATAAGTACGGAGCGCACATTTTTCACACGTCTGATAAAAAAATCTGGGAATATATGAAGCAGTTTACAGAGTTTAATAACTATATCAATTCTCCGATCGCGGTTTATAAAGATGAATTATATAATCTTCCATTTAATATGAATACATTCAGCAAAATGTGGGGGATACGTACACCACAGGAAGCGAGGGACATTATCCAAAGTCAGGTCGAAGAATCCGGGATCACCGATCCAAAGAATCTGGAAGAACAGGCATTGTCTCTCGGCGGCAGAGATATCTATGAGAAACTGATCAAAGGGTACACAGAGAAGCAATGGGGGCGTGACTGTAAAGAACTGCCGGCATTTATCATCCGGCGGCTTCCGTTTCGCTTTACTTACGATAATAACTATTTTAATGATCGTTATCAAGGCATACCGGTGGACGGATATACCGCTGTCGTAGAAAGAATGTTAGACGGTATAGAAGTAAAGACGGGAACCGATTTCTTTGCTCTGAAAAAGGAGCAGCCCCAAATTGCGGAGAAGGTGATCTTTACAGGCATGATCGACGAATATTTCGAGTATTGTCTGGGCGCTCTTGAATATCGTTCTGTGCGGTTTGAGACAGAGGTGCTGGACTGTGAGAACTATCAGGGGAATGCGGTCGTCAATTATACAGAAAGGGAGATTCCCTATACCCGGATCATAGAGCATAAACATTTCGCTTTCGGAAAACAGGAGAAAACGGTTATTTCCAGAGAGTATTCTTCTGCGTGGAAAGTCGGAATGGAACCGTATTATCCGGTGAATGACGAGAAGAATGAGCGGCTCTATGAAGCGTATAAAAAGCTGGCGGTAAAAGAGCGGGACGTTGTCTTTGGGGGGCGTCTCGGCGAGTATAAATATTATGATATGGATAAAGTCGTCGCCGCGGCGCTTGCGAAAGTCGAAGAGATCGTTTAAGTGTATAAGAAGGTAAACGGGATATAAAAGAGAGGAAGAAGAGGAAAAGGGAATGAGAAAGATGAGTTTGCGGATCGTATCGGTCCTTGCGCTGCTTGGACTGGCGTTTGTTCCCCTGGGCGGCGAGCTGAACCGCTGGGGGTTTACCTTTGTTGTGTTTGCGGTTGTTCCGGTGGGGATTTTATTTGGCGGAAGTTTTATAAAAAACAGGATCCTGCATGTACTGCTTACCTGTCTGGCGGCAGTGCTGGGGATCCTTGGCATGTCTTTTCTGCTGGTTACGGCGGCTCTTAACTATGGAGCGGCATATTTGTTTTGCGTATCAGAATTTAGAATGCTGCAGGGTGTGTGGCTGACCTGGCTGTTTTTCTGGATCCTTTTGTTTATGGCGATTGCAGGAAAGAAGGCGGGAAAACGTATGATCCCTGCGTTGATCGCCGGTACTGTATTTGTAGTATGTCTGCTCGCCGCAGGCGCGGTTTTTATCATGGACAGAATGAGCAGTCCGGATCCTTCCCCGGAAGAGGGAGGGAGCGCTGCGCCGTATGACTACACGCAGGAGGATATCTCGCAGGATGAGGAGACGGGGATCTTCTATGTGAACAATATCGTCATGGTGTTCTTTGAGCCGGATACTTCTAAGGATGATAAACAGGCGGTAGTAGAGGCGCTGAACGGAGAAGCCGCAGGGGAAGAAGAAGTGATCGATCTCATGATGATCCGGGTGGAAGCCTCCTCTTATGCGGAGCTGGAAGCCCTTTGCGAAGAAGTCCGCCAGATGGAAGGCGTGCAGGAGGCGACGACAGATCTGGCAGCCCCTGTGACATCGAATTATGAGCCCAACGATCCATTTGGAAAATATTGGTATAATGCGCTGTGGACAGATAATACATGGGATGTGGATGCTCCTTCCGGAAATAACTGGTGGGCGGAGGCAATCGACGCACCGGCTGCCTGGGACCACAGAAAGGAACTGTCTCCTGTCAGTGTAGGAGTCGTAGACAGTGGCGTGGATGCCGGACATGAGGACCTATCGATCACTCTGCTCAACGAAGAACTGAATGTTCCTTCCGAAAGCGATCACGGGACGCATGTCAGTGGGCTGATTGGCGCTGCCATGGATAATGAGAAGGGAATCGCAGGGGTGGCGCCCAATGCCAGGATGCTGGGCTGGGACCTGCAGCCGTCAGATGCGCAGCAAAAAGAAGGTGGATGGGATACAACCAGTTCTCTTCTGTCTGGGATAGTCGCTTCTGTAGAAGAAGGCGGCGCCCGCACGATCGTGAATTTATCCCAGGGACTGAGCCCGGGAGGATTGAAGGAAGAGACGGGGAGCGATATACTCAGCGATGAACAGCGATGGGCTCATGGCGCAAGAGCATCCGCGTATATGTCCGCTTTACTTATAAGGGGATATGATTTTGTGATCGTACAGTCCGCAGGAAACGGAAATGCAGAAGACATAGGATATGATTCTCAAAATAACGGTCTTTTCTGTAATGTAACAGAAGAAAACTGTGAAACTTTCGGGGGAAAGGTAGAGCCGCAGGCGATACTGGACCGGATCATCATCGTGGCGGCGGCAGAGCGGCCAAATAAGGACGGGGAATATACACTCTGTGATTTTTCCAATTATGGAGACAGGACTACGCTGGCGGCGCCGGGGGATGATATTTACAGTACGGTCAAAGGCAAATATGGAGAAATGTCCGGGACTTCTATGGCGGCGCCTATCACTGCAGGCGCTGCTGCGGCAGTCTGGGGCGCGCAGCCCGGCTTAAGCGGCGCGCAGATCAAGGGTATACTTCTGGACACCGCCCAGACCCAGGTCGCTCCGAATAAAGCAACAGAAGCTTCCAAAGAAGATGCGCTTCCACTTCTGAATGTGGGGGAGGCTGTGGAAAAGGCGCTGGGAATAGAAGCAGAAAATACAGATAAAGGGATCTATGAAAAGTATATAAAAGCAGCCAAGGTCACGACAGTGCAAGGCAAATGGACGGAAAATGTATATCTGGATATGGAAATACAGGTTCCTGACGGCAGTGATCGGGATACGGTCCTGATCAACGCACAGATGGAGACCGAGATCTCCGATTATGACAGAGAGGATATAAGCAGTGTCCGGCTGAAAGGAGAAGGATACAGCAGCGGAAAGGAATATACCTCTTGGGAGATGACGTATGCCAAGGGGGTAGCGTCCTATGTGTACTCGGAGCCGACAGAGCAGAAGATGGAGCAGGAGATACAGCCGGAGATTTTTGATTTCTTCAATCTGCAGGAATCTTCTCTTTTGGATGGCGCAATAGACGGAGACGAGATCACTTTTTGGCTGAGCCGGGAATCCCTGGAGGCAGCCGCAGGGACTACGCTGACACAGCTGCTTCAAGACGACGGGTTTGCGTATGAGAAGGCGGCGGTGACAGCCAGGATCGATCCGTCCAGCGGCCAGCTCTTAGGACAGACCATCGAGATCACAGGTACGATAGCGTATGAAGGAAGTGAACAGCCAGCAGAATGTGTACTGGACTATGCCTTTGAGGCGGAAGAGATGGACTACGGGGAATTGACGCCGGGCAATGGGGATATGTCAGAGGAAAGGGATATTGTACTTGTACTGGATAACTCCGGAAGTATGGCGGAGTCTGTAGCAGAAGGCAGTTCCTCTGAAGTGCCGATCGAAGAAACAAGGGAGGCGGCGCTGAAATTTGTAGATACGGTTCTTAAGGAAGATGCGAGTATTGGTATCGTAACATACAATAATGATGCAGCTATGCGCTCGGATTTTTCAAAAGACCAGAGCTTTCTGGAAGCGGCGGCATATAGTATCCGGGCAAACGGCGGCACGGATATAGAGGCAGGCTTAAGCACGGCACAAGAGATGCTTTCCTACAGCAGCGCAAAGAAGAAGAGCATCGTATTGATGAGCGACGGCATGCCAAACGATGGAAAACAAGGGGAAGAGCTCATATCCTATGCAGATTCTCTGAAAGGAGAGGATATTGAGATTTATACACTGGGATTTTTCAGCAGCCTGGAGTCAGAAGATAAAGCGGCGGCGCAGTCGCTGTTGTCTCAGATCGCAAGCGAGGGACATCACTATGAAGTGGATGACGCAGAGAATCTGGTATTCTTCTTTGAGGATATCGCGGATGCGATCAATGGCCAGCAGTATATATATATTAAGATTGCCTGCCCAGTGGATGTGACTGTGAGATCCGGCGGAGAGACACTGAGTTCCAAGGAAGAAGACTTCAATACCAGGACCGCTTTTGGTACATTGACGTTTGAAGAAGGAGATGCCGGAGAAAGCGTTCAAGAAGAAAGCGCCGGTGAAGAGAGAAGTGGCTTCTTCGGTCAAACACAGATCGGGGACACTGGTGCAGAAGAGGCTGCTAAGGAAGATGACAGGGTGAAGATCCTCCGTTTGAAAGAAGGCACAAAATATGACGTACAGATAGAAGGCACCGGAGACGGCAGCATGGATTATACGATCGGTTTCATGGACGAGGATGGCGAATATGCCGATTTCCGGGAATTTGAAGATATAGAGATCAACGAGGATACAAAGATCGATACAGTGGCAGAAAATGCTTCTAAGACTGTACTCAAAGTGGATGAAGACGGAGACGGCAGATATGACCTGCAATACAGGGCAGGAGAAAATGAAAATGGAGAACTGATAGATCACAGCTGGATACGCTATGTGATCATTGGAGCGGCAGGAGTTATTTTTGCTCTGCTCGGTATTTTGGCGCTGCGTCATTGGAAGAAAAAGAAAAAAACACAATAAAAGAAAGTGCTGAAAAAGATGGAAAAACCAGATAGAATCCAGTATAATATGTAAGGGACAGGGAGGTGGATGCAGGCATGAAAGAAAAATTAAAGTATATCATAGCTGTTTTAGCGGCAGGGACCGTGGGTTTGGGCTTTGTACCATTTGTGAAAATCGGGACTCTTAGATTGTCTTTTCTGGAGATCTTTAAAACGGGACTTGGCTTTTATACGGGGACAGAAGCAGAAGAACTGTTGTTTTCGGCTGTGCGGACGTATACAGAAAGTTCTATATGGGGGATAGCAGGCGTTGTATTGGCGATTCTGCTGGGCGCTTTTCTCATTGCGATACTGCCGGGACGCATTCCCTATGTGGTCGGGATGATCTCAAGTATCTTAGACGGCGCGGCGCTTGGAGGAATTTTGTTTTTGCTTTGTGGTTCCTTAAAAGAGATGGAAAAGACAGCGCTGCTCGTGGGAAAGGAAAATGCGGTTGAACTGCAGATCCTGACATTTTTGATCTTTGCCGTATGTTATGTGTTTCTTTTCCTTTTATCACTGATCGGGATTTTACTGTGGAGCAGGGGAAAAGAGGATGCAGAGCCGGAGATGGAAGAAGTCTTCGGAGCGGAAGAGGAAACGATCGCGATGCCTTATATGGAGGATACATTCCCGGAATATGAGACAGAAAAAATGGAGTTTCCCGGACAGACAGAGCAGATGTTAAAAGAAGAGCTGTTTGAGGAAGAGCAGGAAAAGGAACGTGCGGCTTTTATACAGGAGCAGGAAGAAAGCGGAAAAGATACAGAAAGATTTTCCGGGGAAATATGCGGGGAGGCCGGTCTGCACAGCGGAAAGCGCTATGCGTTAAAAGGCGTGCCGGAGATCTTCTTCCTCTGGGCAGAAGAAAGCGCGGTCTTAAGTACTTTTGAGAGTCCGCAGGCGCTCGTATCTGTCCGCTATGAAGCGGAAGAGGGACAATACTGTGTGGCGCCGTTCGCGGTGAAGACAGTATTTCTGGAAAGCGGACAGCCGCTGGGAAAAGGACGTAAGTACTATGTTCCCAGAGGAACCAAAATATATATAAAAAATAAAGAAAATATATTTACTTTAGTATAGGAGGGACTTATATGTTTTGTAAAAATTGTGGAGCACAGATAAAAGAGGGGGCAAAATTTTGTTCTAAATGTGGAACACCGGCAGCAGACGGCGGCAATAGCAGTCAGCAAAGTGGTTCCAATGCGCAGACCCAGTCTGCTAAGAAACCGCCGTATCTGGCGATCGGCGCAATTGTGTTAGGCGTGATCGTGTTGCTGCTGGCAGGGAAATTTTTGTTTGGCAGAGGCTATGTAAAGCCGCTGAAAGCATTTGTAAAAGGGATCGAGCAGGAAGACGGCGAAAAGATCTTATCTGCTTACAGTGAAAAGACGGTCAAAAAGATGGAGGACAACTATGGTTTAGAAGGCAGAAAACTGGAAAAATATTGGGAAAAGAATGCTATCTATGCGCTGACGAGCGAAGAACTGGAAGGAAAAGATATTAAAATAAAATATAAGATCGAAGACAATGAGAAACTGGATAAAGATGACATCAAAGATATCGAAAAGGAATTAAAGGAGTACATGGACATCCGGGAGGATGTCAGTGCGGCGCGGGAACTGGAAGTCGCGTTTACCATTTACGAGGACGGCGACAAAGAAGACGAAGTGGATGTTACAATGGAAGTGATCAAAGTGGACGGGAAATGGTATCTAAACTGGGGAAGCTTTGAATATTAAAATACAAAAAAGGGAAACAGGAGGAAAAGAGGATGTTTTGTAAAAATTGTGGCGCGCAGATAGCGGAGGGGGCAAAATTCTGTCCAAAATGCGGTGCATCTGCAGGAAATGCAAATGCAGGGAATAACGGAGAAACCGGGCAGGTAAAGACGGGAAAGAAGCCGCCGTATCTTGCCATCGGACTGATCGCGGTGATCGCGGTCGTGGTGATCATCCTGGCCGTGGTGTTGGGAAAGACCGTGTTTGGAAAGGGATACGAAAAACCAATTAAAAATCTGATCAAAGGTGTGGAAGAACAGGACGGAGAGATGATCTTGTCTGCTTTTTCCGATGAAACCATCGAGGCTTTGGAAGACGAGATGGGCGTGGACAGAAAAGATCTGGAAGACATGATGGAAGAAGAATTTGAGTATATGTTCTCAGACGAGGAATATGAAGACGAAGATCTGGAATTCAAATATAAGATTGAAGACAACGAAAAGCTGGACAAAGACGACATCAAAGACATAAAAGATGAATTGAAAGATTACTATAATATCCGGGAGGATATTAAAGCTGCGAGAGAGTTGGACGTAACGCTTACAGTTTATGTGGACGGAGAGGAAGAGGAAGATTCAGAAGAAACTTTGACTGTGATCAAGGTAGACGGAAAATGGTACTTAAGTCCATCAAGTTTCTAAAAACGGATGAGCCTGCCGGAGTGGATCCGGCAGGTTTTTGTCGTATAGAAAGGGGAAGATCCCATGACTCGGGCAGGCTGCTATGAGGAGGGAAAAGATATGGAAAAGGTGCGTAAGGGTTGGTTGACCGGCATATAGAATAATGGTATCATAAATCCTAAAGTAAGGAGGCGAGGCACATGAGCAGCGAAGAAAGAGAGAAAAGAGAAGAACTGGAAAATGCGTTAAAAGAAGCATATCTGGAATTAGGAAAAGAATATTATGAAGGCGGTTTTGAAGATCCGCTGCCGCAGCTTCTTTCTCTTTTTGACAGGATTACTAGGCTAAAGAGGGCAATAGAGGAAGTTGAGGATACACAGGCAGATACCGGCATATGTCCCGGATGTGGAGCTGTACTCGAACCGGGGGCTGTTTTCTGTGGAGGATGTGGAAGAAAGATAGGATAAAAGAAGAACAGAAAATTTACAGGGAAGAGGAGGATACATGAAATGGCATTTTTAAATGATTTGGATAAGAAAATTTCTATGTTTGGACAGGGGGCACTGCAAAAGACAAAAGAAGCAACAGATTCTGTAAAGATATCAGCAAATCTGCGGGGGCTGGAAAGCCAGAAAAAGGAAGCTTTTGAGCAGCTTGGAAGGGCATACTATGACTTTTGTGCAGAGCAGGGACAGGATATCATACCTACTGGCACAGAAGTGGCGGCAAGGATTCGAGAGTTAGATATACAGGCAGAGGAATTAAAAGAACAGCTGCGCAAGATCAAAGGCACGATTTTTTGCCCAAATTGTAATGCGGAGATTTCGGAGGATTCGAAGTTTTGTAATGTATGCGGAGCCAAAATAGAACTCCCAGAGCAAACTGCAGAAACGCCTGAGCAGGCTCCATCTGGAAGAGTTTGCAGTTCTTGCGGCGCATTTCTGGAAGAAGGGCAGGTATTCTGTGTGAACTGCGGCGCTAAAGTAGAAAAAGAGGTAGTAGACGCAGAGGCGCAGACAGAGGCATATACAGAAGCACAGCCATATGAGCAGGCGCAGGAGGAAGTGCAGAAATCCGTATGTCCGAATTGCGGAAAGGAATTAAAAGAGGGGCAAAAGTTCTGTACGGGATGTGGAACACCGATAGGATAGGGAGGAGTAAACATGCGATGTCCGAAATGTAACAGCCCTGTCAATGAAGGGGATGTTTTTTGTGAAAAGTGCGGCGCGTCTCTGGTAAAAAAGAAGAAGTCAAAACTTCCGGCAGTCATAGTTTCTTTGGTTCTTATACTGGGGATTTTAGCTGGTATCTGCGTATGGATCGTGACAGACGAATACCATGTGAAAGATTCGAAAGAAGAATTGTCTGCCCGGATAGAAGAGTATAAAGGAGCGCCGGACGCAGACAAGAAAACAACAAAAGATTCCGGGAAAGAGGAAGAAGATCCAGAGGATGAGGATAAAAAGGATTTAAAAGAAGCAGATGAGGACAAGAATAAAAAGGAGCCGGCAGAAGAGAAAAAAGTGTATGATTCTGAAGAAGGCGGAGTCCACAGATATGAACTCTTTATTTCGGATTGTACATGGAGTGAGGCATACCAGTATTGTTTAAATGCGGGAGGGTATCTTGCCCGCATAAACAGTAAAGAAGAATATGATATGATCCTGTCGGAGATACTTAGGCTAAATATGCAGGATATCCAATTTCGGATCGGAGGAAGACGGAATCCGGGTTCCGAAGAATATTATTGGGTGAATGAGAAAAATGAGCTGTATGGGGAGCAGATCAATACGGACACATACTGGTGCGCGAATGAGTGGATGGATAACGAGCCGAGTTTTAAGGATGGAACGACGGAAGAAGACTGTCTGGATATTTTTTACTATCAGGGCAGCGGGGAATGGGTCTTTAACGACGTGCCGAACGATATTCTGGCTGTAGCACCTGATTTTTCCGGGAAAATAGGATATATCTGTGAGTATGAAGACTGATAAAGGAAAGAAGAAGCAGGATAAAAAGAGGAAGTTTCTTATTTTTGCGGCAGTATTGCTGTGCCTGATCTGCATAGTGGTGATTGGAATGAGTATCCGAGAGATCATAGAGAAAAGCGCAGAAACATCTTCTGTAGGATCCCGCCCGAAGACAACAAAAGACAGCGGGCATACGCAGGAAAAACGACCGGAGAAAAAAGAGAACGAGGAGATACAACAGCCGAAAAAAAGCGTATCTGAAGCAGAAAGAATTCTTTTGGAAATGACAGTGGAAGAAAAAGCGGCGCAGCTTTTTATCATTACGCCGGAGACATTGACCCAGGAAGAAGTTTTAACGCAGGCGGGAGACGTATTGCAAAATGCATTCGCATCTTATCCGGTAGGCGGTTTTATCATGATGCAGGGAAATATCGTATCTCCCGAGCAGATCACTGAGCTGAATCATACGATAGAGGGAATGAGTATCAATGCGGTTGGATTAAAGCCTTTTCTCGCGGTAGACGAAGAAGGCGGGACAGTCGCAAGGATCGCGGGAAATGAGACGTTCCCTGTGGAAAATAGGGGGAACATGAGCGATGTAGGAAGTACCGGTGATCCGATGAAGGCATATGAGACTGGGGCTTATATAGGTGGTTGTCTGGCAGAATATGGCTTTAACCTGGATTTTGCGCCGGATGCGGATATATGGCTGAATCCGGAGAACACAGTTGTCCGGTATCGTTCCTTTGGATCGGATGTACAGCTTGTGTCCGATATGACAGCAGCGGCTGTGCGGGGCTTTCATAGCGCAGGTATTTGCACAGCTTTGAAACATTTTCCGGGACATGGCGGGACTGCCGAAGATTCGCATGAGGGTTTTGCTTATGCGGCGAGGAGTCCGGAAGAACTTAGAGAGTGCGAATTCCTTCCTTTTCAGGCAGGTATAGAAGCGGGAAGTGAATTCGTTATGATAGGGCACATAACGGTGCCGGAAATAACAGGAGAGGGCACACCGGCAACGCTTTCTGGAAATATGGTGACAGACATTCTGCGCAAGGAGCTGGGATATGAAGGGATCATTGTCACAGATGCCATGAATATGGGAGCAATCTCCGCAAATTATTCCTCGGATACAGCAGCGGCAGAGGCGGTAAAAGCAGGCGTAGATATGATTTTAATGCCGGCAGATTTTTATGGCGCATACGAGGGAATCTTAAGTGCGGTGGCCAGCGGAGAAATTTCAGAGGAGCGCCTGGATGAATCGGTCAAAAGGATTATAGAGTTAAAATTAAAACTATAGTATTCATAAAAAA